>CALMKY010000469.1 GCA_937867195.1 uncultured Saprospiraceae bacterium
AAAACTATCCAAACCCATTCGATCAACGAACAGTGATCGGTATCAACCTGGCGAATGATACGAGAGGTACTTTGAAGATTACTGATGTGAGCGGTAGAGTGGTATACCATATTTCACGGGACTGGAGTAAAGGATATAATGAAGTTTGGGTAAATAGTAATGATTTACCGCAAACGGGAATATTATTTTATTCTTTTGAATCTAAGCCTGCAGGCCAGTCCGGATCTAATTTTGTTGCCAGTAAGAGAATGATTCGAATAAAGTCTTGATCGTAACTAATTTAAATTTACAGGATTAACTTTGATGCAAAATTTTGATTTACCCTAGATTCTATTTTTGGTTGATTTGTTCAATTCTAATTAGACTAAATCGTCATTTCTTAGCTACCTTCCGTTAGCTGCGAAAAGTAGAATTAAAAAACTATCACTGGTTTAATTTATGTTTGACACATGTAATTATTTAAAATTTTGCAAAATTCAATGATACATAGAACGTAATCATCAAAAAAGAATGATATCATTCGATCAATAAAATAAGTAATGAGGATTTTTTTAATCTTTTACAGCAATGGTCCAATTTCTGACGCAGTAAAATTCATTCATTATGGGTTTTTATGAGGTAATGATAGCCAAGAATCAGTTAAATCATTACAAATGCACTCAGACAAAATTTCCTATTTTCGCACATAACTTAATATCATAGTCATGGTCAATGGACAAAGCAGAGTATTTACGGCAATCCTAAGCCCGGTAGTAGATGGCGGGCAGTATTCTATCCGCAGGGTAGTCGGAGAAGAAGTATACATTGAATCTCAAATTATATGTGACGGTCACGATGTCATCCAGGCAGAAATCCAGTTCAAAAAAGAAGGCGAAAAGTCATGGCATGCGCATCGCATCTGGGGTATCGCAGAAGATAAATGGGCAGGTAAATTTACCGTTGACAACCAAGGTACTTATCTGTATCGTGTATCGGGTTGGGTGGACCATGGTCTTACCTGGAGGGAAGGATTAGTAAAGAAATACAATGATGGCCAGTTTGTAAAGACAGAACTCCACGACGGCATTCCCATTTTTGAAGCTATAAAAAAAGACTATAAATCAAATTCCGGAGCGATAGCAAAATTAGATAACTTGATTGCAACGATACAGGATGAGTCCAAGTACGATCTGGCTGTGCACAGCGCATTGTCCGACGATATCCAATATATACTCTATACATGCCCTGAAAAGAAATTCATCTCCCATAGTAAAGAATACAAAGTATATGTTGATCGGCCGCGCGCATTATTCAGTGCCTGGTATGAGTTTTTCCCCAGATCTGCTTCGGAAACAGCTGGGCAACATGGTACTTTTAAAGATTGTATAAAATTATTGCCGAGAGTAAAAGAACTTGGATTCGATGTATTGTATTTTCCGCCTGTACACCCAATCGGTGAAGTAAATCGTAAAGGGAAAAATAATGCGACTACGGCCGAACCGGGGGATGTAGGATCGCCCTGGGGGATCGGTTCTAAGTTTGGCGGACATGATGCGATACACCCTGACTTGGGTTCACTCGAAGATTATAAATCGTTAATTGACCAGGCTAAAGAAATGGATATTGAAATAGCCATGGACCTTGCCTTGCAATGTGCTCCGGATCATCCCTGGGTAAAAACTCATCCTAACTGGTTTAAATGGCGCAGCGATGGTACTGTACAATATGCAGAAAATCCGCCTAAAAAGTATCAGGATATATTACCTATTTATTTTGAGACGGAGGACTGGAAAGCATTGTGGACTGCTATACGTGATGTCGTAATCTATTGGTGCAAGCAGGGTATTACTATTTTTAGAGTGGATAATCCACATACCAAGCCATTTGTATTTTGGGAATGGTTGATCGCAGAAGTAAAAAAGGAATATCCTGATACACTGTTTTTATCAGAAGCCTTTACCCGATCTGCTTTGATGTTTCATTTAGGGAAAATTGGATTCACACAAAGCTATACCTATTTCTCCTGGAAAAACAGTAAATGGGAATTGATCGACTATATGAATGAATTAACCAAAGGAACTACCGCCCAGATCTTCAGGCCCAATTTCTGGCCAAATACGCCTGATATCAATACCTTCCCGATGCAGAATGGAAATCAATCGCTGTATATGTTGAGAATATTCCTGGCCGCAACCCTTAGCAGCAGTTACGGGGTTTATGGTCCGGCTTATGAAATGCTCGTCCATCAAGCCATGCCCGGCAAGGAAGAATATTATCGATCGGAAAAATATGAAATTTACAATTGGGATTGGAATGACCGGAATTCGATCACCATGTTGTATACCATGCTCAATAAAATTCGCAATGCACATCCAGCACTTCAATCGACGAATAACTGGGAAAATGTAACTGTTCAGAATGATCATATGATCGCCTATTACAAACAGTCCCAGGATGGTAAGGACATGATACTTTGCGTGGTCAATCTCAATCCATTTGAAAAGCAATCCGGTTCATTACAAGCACCCTTGCATCGCATCGGTGTGCATCCCGGGCAGCAATATTTGATGAAAGATCTCATCAGTGGTAATGGATATATCTGGAATCAGGAATGGAATTATGTAGCATTGGATCCGGGATTGCCTTTCCATTTATTTCATGTCGTAGTTTGATAAAAAAACCTGTGTCAGAATTATTGCAAATACCGGGCGTTGGCAAGTCCATTGCAGAGGACCTGAATAATATAGGTATTTTTAAAATTAATGAACTCAAATCCAGGGACCCTGATCAATTGTACGATTTGTCCAATCAATACGCAGGATGTGTGCAGGACAGATGTCTGTTGTATGTATTTAAAACGGCAGTCTATTATTCCAAAACAAAACCCGAAAACCGGGATCCTGAGCTACTCAAATGGTGGAATTGGAAAGATAAAAAATAGGATCTTCTCATCAAGTTATTTTGTACATTCGATTAATAAAAAACCTTAATTCTTTTATGGAAAATCATATCAATATTGTTTCACAGATCATTGCCACCTTAATACCAATGATTGTAGGATTCTTATATTATCACCCAAAGGTTCTGGGAAATACCTGGATGGATGCCAATGGATTTAAAATGGAGAATATGAAGCCTCCAAAACCGGTTTTATATCTTTTAGCATTGGTGCTTTCCGCTTTATTGGCTGGATTTGTTCATACAAATGTTACGGCGCCAGGTCAACAAACCGCTCCGGATGGTCACAGCTATATTACATTTCAACACGGTATAGCTCACGGCATTGTTCTCACCATTTTTGTAGTTGCTCCCATCCTGGGTACGATGGCAATATTCGAACAAAAGAGCCTTAAATGGGCTCTGGTTAATATTGGATATTGGCTGGTGACCTTGATTTTAATGGCTGGTGTTTTAAGCGCCTGGCGATAATTCCTAATCGAGTCTATACAATAAAACCCTTATTTGGAGAAACAAATCAAGTAAGGGTTTTCTTTTTTAATGATCTTTGCAAGAATGGAACTTTACAAACCGGTTAGCAGTTTGAATATTTCCATCTGCTATTCATGAAAAATTTTCTTGATGTATGTCAAAAGTTAAAATAGGTTTGGTGCAAATGTCTTGTGTCGAGGATAAATCGTCTAATCTCGATAAAGCCATCATGAAAATAAAGGAGGCTGCAACCAAAGGTGCCCAGATCGTCTGCTTGCAGGAGTTGTTCACCTCCTTGTATTTCTGTGATGTCGAAGATTATGAAAATTTTAAACTCGCTGAGCCGATTCCGGGTCCTTCCACAGAAAGATTACAGCCGATAGCCAGGGAGTTAGGCATCGTGATCATCGCATCCTTATTTGAAAAGCGCGCCCAGGGAATCTATCATAATACGACCGCGGTTCTGGATGCCGATGGATCTTACCTTGGCAAGTATCGCAAAATGCACATCCCGGATGATCCGGCATTTTTTGAAAAATTTTATTTTACTCCCGGGGATCTTGGATACAAAGTATTCAATACCAGGTTTGCAAAGATCGGTGTGCTGATATGCTGGGATCAGTGGTATCCCGAAGGTGCCAGGTTGACGTCCATGAAAGGTGCTGAAATTTTATTTTACCCCACGGCCATCGGATGGGCAACCTCTCAGGACGACGCTACCAATGCAGAACAATACAATGGATGGCAAACCATCCAACGGTCTCATGCCGTTGCAAATGGTGTCCATGTTGTCAGCGTCAATCGTGTTGGCTTCGAGCAAGCAGGCGCAATGAAATTTTGGGGCGGCTCGTTTGTAAGCAACCCTTTTGGAAGGATATTATATCAGGCGTCACACGATCATGAAGAAGTACATGTAGAAGAATTAGATCTGAACAAAACCGATTTTTATCGTACACATTGGCCATTTATGCGAGATCGACGCATCGATAGCTACGGTGAGATTACAAAACGATTTTTAGATGAATGATTGTAAGTCCGTAAGATTTTAATTCAATAGGGTCAAAAAATATTTATTTTCAAATTCAACAAGTCCTATGTCAATTAAAAATATATTTACGAATACAGTTCCCGCAAACCATGGCTACTACTTCCCTGCAGAATTCGCCCCTCAATCCTCTACCTGGCTTTCATGGCCTCATAAAGAAGAATCATGGCCGGGAAAAATCCATACGATATTTCCTAGCTATGTAGACTTTGTAAAAGAGCTGACCAAGGGACAAAGGGTTAATATCAATGTGTCAGATGATGCAATGAAAGATTTTGCGATCAGCCATCTTCAAACCGCAAACGTAGATCTCAACCAGATCAATTTTTTTTTCCATCCTACCAATGATGCCTGGTGCCGTGACCATGGACCTGCATTCCTGATCAATCCCAAAGCCGATATAAAAAAAGTAATCGTCGACTGGGGTTATAATGCCTGGGGCAATAAATACCCGCCTTTTGAATTGGATGATGAGATTCCTACACGCATTGGCACCGCCCTGGGCGTGCCCGTATTTTATCCCGGGATCGTGATGGAAGGAGGCAGCGTTGATTTTAATGGCTCTGGAACGTTGATTACATCGACCGCCTGTTTGCTCAACCCTAATCGCAATCCTCATCTCAACCGGGATCAGATCGAAAACTATCTCTGCAATTACTATGGAGTGCAACAAATCTTATGGGTCGATGAAGGAATCGTTGGCGATGACACAGACGGCCATATCGATGACACGGTTCGGTTTGTAAACCAGGATACCGTGCTTGCCGTGATCGAACCAAATAAAAAGGATGAAAACCATGCTTTGCTGGAACATAATCTCAAACAAATAAAATCAATGAGATTGCTCAATGACAAGCAGCTTAATATCGTAGAACTTCCTATGCCGGATCCGTTATTCTATGAGGGACAACGGTTGCCCTGTTCATATGCCAATTTTCTGATAGCTAACCATTCTGTCATCGTACCGGTTTTCAATTCTAAAAAAGATGACCAGGCGTTGCGCATCATCCAGGAATGTTTTCCGACCAGAAATGTTGTCGGGATTGATTCAAGCGATATCATTTGGGGATTGGGAAGTTTCCATTGTTTAAGTCAACAAGAACCAGCGGTTTGAACATTGGAAAAGAACAAGGAGAAGAATGAATGTTGGATCCAAATGACAATGAATAACCAATTCAAGATTATTTGATCCCAATCCCAACCATCTGTAACTTTAGTTCGTCTTAAGTAAATAATAGCAAACAATCATGTTCAAAATAATTACGTTAGGATTTGTGCTTATGATGGCATTGTGCCAAAAAACTGAATTGACTGAAGATTTTATAACGGCGGACGCGACTTTAGCAAATGCGCTTCCGGTCGATGGTTGTGACTGGCATTTTACGATGAATAACTCCAGTAATTTTATACAATATGTACCGGATGCCGGTAGTAAATCCACTGTCGAGGCCATTATCAAAAATATACCGGCAGGTACTTTTTCGACAAGTGTCAGGTTAACCTACAAGCCTCTGGGCACTAAACAATCTGTGCAATGTGGCTGGAATAAAAAACAGGACATCGAAGAGATTAATATTAAGACAATTGAAGTCGCCAAATAGACAATATGCGATTTCAGAATTCAGATTTGCGATTTCGGAAATCGTGCATCCGAAATCCAAAATCCCATATCCAAAATCGCCCTATCTTTGCCCCATCTCGCAAAGAGAATCGGGGTGCCTACTGATGCAAATCAAGGCTGAGATTAAACCCGTCGGACCTGCTGGGTAATGCCAGAGAGGAAAGTTGGTAAAACAAAGCTCCATTTCAATATTTCTAATTTCTTTTAGTATGAGCTATTGTTTTATTTTTCTTTCATTTTTTTCCCAGGCGAATGACAGTTCCAAACCTTCAATTTTGGATTCAATCATCGAATTAAGAACTGCCACGATTATATCATCCTGGGCCAGACCACAGGATCCTGTCATTCATCAAACATTAGATGAAAAATATTTACAGCAGTACAATCGGGTACAGGACATTCCCTATGTTTTGCAGTCCTTACCGTCGACGGTCGCAACTTCTGACGGTGGAAGCGGGGTAGGATACACCGGGATTCGCATCAGAGGATTAGACCCTACACAAATCAATGTGCTGATCAATGGAGTACCGCTCAACGATGCAGAATCCCAATCCATGTATTTGATCGATTTGCCGGATTTGATTGCCTCTGCATCGGAGATACAGGTGCAGCGAGGGATTGGATATTCAGGAAGCGGGGAAGTAGCATTCGGATCATCCATACTAATCAATACCAATAAAATTCAATCCAGGCCATCGTTTACTCTAGAAAATGCCATAGGTTCTTTTAATACGTTCCGGTCCAGTATCCAGGTGAATAGCGGGCTATTGAAGAATACATGGAATATCCGGGGAAGAATATCAAAAATAAATTCCGATGGATACATTGATCGAGCCTGGTCTAAATTGATTTCGGGTAATATTTCAATCTCTAAAATCATGGCGCATCGATCGATTAACCTCCATATATTCGATGGACTTGAAAAGACATACCAGGCCTGGAATGGTGTGCCGGAGCAATACTTATATTCCGACCGGACCTATAACAGTGCAGGTACAGAAAAAACGGGAGAACCTTATTCAAATCAAATTGATCATTATCGCCAGACTCATTTTCAATTAATTCATCACGAAGAGTTTTCCTCTAGCTGGTCAATGGCCAACACACTTCATTATACCCCGGGTGGCGGCTATTATGAAGAATATAAAGCAAAACAAAGTCCCGATGCGTACAACCATTTTTTTAATGACGATTCCGATCTGGTAAGAAGACGCAACCTGGCAAATCATTTTTTCGGTTCCATTCATTCCGTAGAACATGCTGCAGACAAAACCCATCTGCAATTTGGAGGATCCTGGAACGCATATCTCGGTCGTCATTATGATCAGATCATCCAACTGGGAAATCAAAAATTAAATAATTTTCTTCTTTATCGTGATGAAGATGCAACTAAATACAGTCAAATGCTCTTCGGCAAACTTGATTATAAACTGAATAGTAAAGTTAATCTCATAGGAGACCTACAATCTAGGTGGATACAGTATACTTATATTCACGAAAAAACAGAAAGTAAGAAGTTAAGCCAACGTTATAATTTTATAAACCCCAAGTTAGGCATGTCCTGGATGGCCAGTCATCAATTGCAATTCATTGCTTTCACCGGTATTGCTCATCGTGAACCCAATCGTGAAGATTTAGTGAAAGCAGACGATCACTTACCCAGACCGGAAAGACTGTGGGATAATGAAATCGGACTCCGGGTGAAAAATCAGGAATGGACGGTCGAACAGAATTTTTATTATATGGATTATAAAAACCAATTGATCCCTACCGGTAAACTCAACGACGTGGGGGCCTATATTCGAACCAATGTGGATAAATCCCATCGATTGGGAACCGAGACCTTGATTACTTATCATCCCACCGAAAAATATGTAGTTCATGCGAATCTGAATCTTTCTCAAAACAGGACTAAATCATTTACTGAATATATCGATGACTGGGATGCGGGCAATCAAAAGGAAGTCGTGCATACATCACAGCCGATTGCATTTTCCCCGGGTGCGGTCTTTAATTTGAACGCCAGTTATAGTTTAATTCATCAGGGCAATCCTGAATTCGGTTATTATCAACACCTTAACCTGGGAGCAGGATGGCAATCCATCAGTAAACAATACGTAGATGGTACCGGTTCAGATTATTCATTATTGAAAGGTTATGGTATCGGTCATTGCAGTCTTTCCTACGAAATCAAGCATAAGAGATTTCCGCAGATTGATGTCAATCTATTTGTAAATAATATTACCAATAAAAAGTATGAGTCCAATGGATGGATTTATCGGTTCCAGTCGGCAGGTTACAATCCGGTGCCGGATGATCCTTATTCGGCTTCCGAAGGAAATGCTATTTATCATCAAAAAGGATTTTTTCCCCAGGCCGGCAGAAATTTTATTTTAAGTACTAAAATTAGATTTTAAAATTGATTTCTCAGTATTGCTATGTTTGTGATTGTTGTTGTGATTTTTGCCTCTTCTAACAAGCTTGCTGACCATCTATCAAATTGAAATGGAAGGCTTATTGAACGGATTTTTAATAAGAAAATAATCTCTTGAATATTTCTATTATCTATCTTCCGGGATTGAATTGGTAAAGGAATAGCCGCATTCAGTACAAATAGTGAGACCGGATCTTTTTATACTTTTAACTTTAATAAAATAAACTTTTTTAAATGAAACAAATATTCAGTTTACTGTTCGCATTTTTTTCTATTGCAGCATTTTCCCAATTGCAGACCGGAGAAAATATTGCCGTTACTTCGACGGATGCGGGTAAAGTACGCGGTTATATCAATAACGGTGTTTATACTTACAAAGGAATTCCTTATGCCACCGCCAAGCGATTTGAAGCTCCTCAAAAACCAAGTCCGTGGACCGGAATAAGATCATCCCTTACCTATGGACCTGTTGCTCCTTTGATCGACCCTACCACTTCGGTGCAGGATGAATCGGAATTTGTATTCGATCATTCCTGGGGATATACCAGCGAAGATTGTATGCGCATCAATGTTTGGACCAAAGGAATCAATGATGGTAAAAAAAGACCGGTCATGTTTTGGATACACGGTGGAGGATTTACGGCCGGATCGTCCCAGGAGTTGCCATCTTACGATGGTGAAAACCTGGCTAAGAAAGGAGATGTAGTCGTCGTATCGATCAACCATAGACTCAACATCCTTGGTTATCTCGATCTTTCTGCCTATGGTGATAAATACAAATATTCAGCAAACCTCAGTGTTCTCGATATGAAAGTTGCACTCGAATGGGTTAAAAATAACATCTCAAATTTCGGAGGTGATCCTAATAACGTAACGATCTTTGGACAATCAGGTGGAGGTGCTAAGGTTAATACCCTCATGGCAATGCCTTCAGCCAAAGGATTATTCCATAAAGCAATCAATCAAAGTGGTGCTTTCAGAACCAATATGCTCGACAAAGCGACTACACAGGCGATCACAACTGAAGTATTAAAGGAATTAAACATCAGTGCAGAAAAGATCGATGATATTCAATCAGTGCCATTCGCTCAATTAAGTGCGGCCGGTAAAAAAGCATTGAAAACCATTGCAGATAAAATGGCAAAAGAAGGAAAACCGGTGGTTGGTTTCGGGCTGAGTTGGGGACCCAGTGTAGACGGTGATCTGCTGCCGTACCAATTGTTCAGCAAAGAAGCTTTTGAATTATCTAAAAATATCCCGTTATTGATTGGCACTGTAAAGAACGAATTTATGCCTTCCTTGTTCAGTGGACTGAGTAATGCTTCAAAGGAAAAGGTGATGGAATATATTAAAAATACTTATAAAGACAAGGCAGATGCCTATGTAGCTGCGGTAAAAAAAGCCTATCCATTCGATACCAAACCTTCTGATTTGATGGATATCGATACAAGATTCAGACCGGGCGCAGTGGCCCAAGCTAATGAAAAATCTGCCTTGACTGGTGGCGCACCGGTCTACATGTATTTATTCGATTATCAATCGCCTGTCATGGATGGTAAGTACAAAGCAATTCATTGTTCAGAATTGGCATTCTGTTTTGATAATACAGAAAGATGTAAAAACATGTGTGGAGGTGGTCCTGTAGCAAAAAAATTAGCGGATAAAACCAGCCAGGCATGGATCAACTTTGCCCGCCTCGGAAATCCCAATCATCCGGGTTTGCCTCATTGGCCTGCTTACAATAGTAGCAATACATCCACTATGCATTTTGACAAAGTATGCAGTGTCAAACCTCAGATGGATAAGGAATTATTTGATTTGGTAAAATAATGATTAATAAATACAGGAATTTAGGTAAACCGAATCTGCCTTCGTGGTTCACGGGCTGTTGACCGGACTGGTAGTATCATTTTTATTCTGGTTATTGTGTTTAAATCACACATAGATTTATCTATCTTGTATTTTGAATAACTAAACCTTGGTCAGTATGAAGCAAATCATTTTTCTGCTAATATCATTCATATTTGTTTATTGCAAAAATTCATCTTCAGAATCTGCAAGTGTCGATCCAAATGATCGCATGGGCAAGCAAGTGGATACCTTAACGCCCGGCATCCTGCCACCCAATGCAGATACAGCCCATGATGAAAATTGGAAAGGAATAGACCTCTCCCCCAAAGCGCCGGTAAAACCTAAATCACCCCAGGAAGAACAGGCTCAATTTTTATTGCCTCCAGGATATAGTATTACGCCGGTATTGACCGAGCCTGCTATTCAACAGCCGGGAGCCATATCTTTTGATGGCAACGGTCGTATGTATGTACTGGAGTTGCGTTCCTATATGTTGACAGCAGATAGTAAAAACGAATTAGAGCCTATCAGCAGAATATCGCGTTGGGAAGATTTAGATAATGACGGGGTTTATGAGAAAGGTACCACCTTTGTGGATCACCTTGTATTTCCAAGATTTGTATTGCCCTATGGCAAAGATGCTATACTCACCATGGAATCAGATGCAGATGTGGTATATAAGTACACCGATACCAATCGAGATGGCATCTCTGATAAAAAGGATTTTTTTACGAATAAATATGGTCGAACGGGAAATGTGGAGCATCAGCAGGCATTTATGTATTATGGTATGGACAATTGGCTGTACAGCACTGTCAATGCCTTTCGTATTCGCGAAACTGCGAATGGTATGATTCGAGAAAAGACAGGAGCAAACAGAGCCCAATGGGGGATTACACACGATGACGATGGCAAACTTTGGTTTCAGGGTGGAGCCAGTGGAGTGCCTTCCTATTTCCAGTTTCCCATTCACTATGGCACATTTGATTATGCCGGAGGTTTAGCATCAGGGTTTGATATACCCTGGGGTGCAGCCGTAAAGACAGCGGATATGCAAGGTGGTATGGACGAAATAAGACAACCCGATGGTTCGCTGAATCACGTAACCGGTGCAGCTGGAAATGATATATTCCGGGGAGATCGCTTACCTAAAGAGTTGTACGGACAATATTTTTATGGTGAACCGGTAGCCAGAATCGTTCGTCAAATCAATCCGGTCGTGCAGGGAGGTTTGACCACATTACACAATGCATATCAGCCTCAAAAATCAGAATGGATAAGATCCACCGATCCATTGTTCCGGCCTGTCGATATGACCACCGCACCCGACGGTACTATGTACATCACCAGTATGTATCATGGAATTATACAGGAAGGAGAATGGACTCAAAAAGGATCGTATCTGCGTACCAAGATCGAACAATTGCAACTCGATAAAGTAATTCAGCTGGGTCGTATCTGGAGAGTCACCTATGAGGGAATGAAACGGGATACAAGCCGGCCTCATATGTTTACGGAAACAGCCGATCAATTAGTATCTCATCTGTCCTCACCCAATGGATGGTGGAGAGATATGGCTCAACAAATGATCGTACTCAATAAGCAGAATTCAGTTTCCCCGGCTTTGAAAAGTTTGATCTCAAACGATAAAAATATTATTACAAGAATTGCCGCATTATGGACATTAGAGGGATTGCAGGGTATTGATAGTGCACTGGTCATTTCTCTGTTAAAAGATGCAAACCCAAGAATGCGCATCCAGGCATTGCGGGTAAGCGAATCGCTCTATAAAAATGGTCAGAAATCATTGGCAAATGAATACAAAAAATTATTAGCGGATAAAGATACGAACGTGGTTATGCAAGCACTGCTGACTTCAAAATATACGGAAGTGCCTGATTTGAAAAAATGGATTACTTCACTGATAAAAACGAATAAAGCCATCGGCGTAAAGGTAGTCGGGGATCAAATACTCAATCCACCTATACCAATGAACCTGGGACCATTTGGAGCACCTACTTTGTCTGATCAGGAAAAAGAATCGGTATCCCGTGGATTGATCACCTATAATGAACTTTGTTCGACCTGTCATGGTGCTACCGGTACTGGCATTCCATCCGGAGATAAATTAATGGCACCACCTTTGGCCGGATCACAACGGGTACAAGGTCATCCGGAGTACATCATCCGTGTTTTGCTTCATGGTATGGAAGGGCCTATTGAATCGACATCGTATACAGGCAATATCATGACTCCTATGGCTCATCAATCAGACGAATGGATTGCTGATGTCTTGTCATTTATACGGAATGGATTATCTAATGATGCATCTTTAATAACAGCAGACCAGGTAAAAGCATTGCGCGAAAAATCGAAGGATGATAAAAAACCATATAAGTACGAAATTTTGAAAAATGCAATTCCCTTTGAAATCAAAGACGGTTTAAAATTATCGGCCTCCAGTGTGGCTGCTACCCGCATCGGCGGCAATAAATCTACCAATAGTGCATTGACGTATGAGGGATGGTCCACGGGTGAGAAGCAAGCTAAAGGTCAATGGTTTAGTGTGGAGTTTCCGAAAGAAGTTAATTTATCTGAGATACGATTTGCTTCCATTCAATCGATTAAAAAAGGATGGAGACCCGGGCCCATGCCTAAAAACGGAATCAGGCCTCCCGGCTTTTCTATTCCTTTTATACAGTCTTATCCACGGAATTATAAGATCGAAAATTCGTCAGATGGTAAGTCCTGGAATACGACCCTGGCAGAAGTAAAAGGCGTACCGGGGATGAATGTCGTCAATATATCAGGGGATCATACGCGGTATGTACGGTTTACTTTGAATGATGGCATCGCCAACGATTCATTGGATACTCCCTGGTCTATGAAACAAATGCAGTTTTTTGTTCGAAACCAGTAATCCACGATCGTTTATCAATGCACTATTTACTAGACCAGGCAAGTAAACATAAAAATGATGTAGCAGTTCTTTCACACCATCATTCTTATACTTACGAGGAATTATTAAATGCATCGGCTCTACTCGCTGCTGAAATTTTAATCGATAAAATGGATTTAGACCAGGCACGAGTCGCCTACATGGTCTCTCCCGGATTTTATTATATAAAGACTCAATGGGCTATATGGCAGGCAGGGGGTGTGGCAGTACCACTCTGCATCAGTTACCCTGCGCATTCATTGATCTATGTAATCGAACATGTCCAAGCTGAAATCATCATTGCAGATAAAGAATATCAATCGATAATAAAACCCATCGCAACTCAAAGAAATATCCGGTTTATTTTATTGGAGAATAGAAATTCAATAAATAAAGTATTACCCAAAATCGATCCTGCACGCAATGCCTTGATCTTATTTACGAGCGGTACGACGAATTTGCCCAAAGGTGTGGTCACCACTCATCGCAATATTCAATCTCAGATCACTTCCCTCATAGATGCCTGGAGATGGTCACCATCTGACCATATTCTTTGTGTATTGCCATTGCACCATGTCCACGGGATCATCAATGTAGTTTCCTGTGCGTTGTATGCAGGTGCAGAATTGGAATTTGCAGATTTTGATCCTCAAAAAATCTTTGATATTTTCTTACAGGGTGAGGTCAATGTATTTATGGCGGTGCCGACGATTTATTTCAAGCTGATATCATATTATGAAAATCAATCATATGATGTACGAATAAAAATTTCAAATGCTTTATCCAATTTTAGATTGATGGTCTCTGGATCTGCTGCTTTACCTGTTTCGGTTTTAGAAAAATGGAAACAGATCAGCAGACATACTTTACTAGAACGATATGGAATGACAGAAATCGGAATGGCCATCAGCAATCCTTATGATGGTGAAAGAAAGGCAGGATACATCGGCAAGCCCTTACCCGGTGTACAGGTTAGACTGGTTAATGAAGCAAATCATACTCTTGGTGAAAATCAACCCGGTGAAATTCAAATCAAAGGGGATAACGTGTTTAAAGAATATTGGAACAATCCTGATGCGACCTTAAAATCATTTACAGCGGATGATTGGTTTAAAACCGGTGATATCGCCATCGTAGAAAATGGATATTATCGAATTATGGGCCGGGACAGCATCGACATTATTAAATCCGGTGGCTATAAAATATCCGCGTTGGAAATAGAAGAAGTCTTACGTGTCCATCCGGATGTGAAGGATATCAGCATCGTCGGCGTGCCCGATGATGAATGGGGCGAACTGGTTGCAGCCGTCATCATTCCTATCAATCAAAATTTAGATTTATCTTTAATTACTACCTATGCGAGGGAAAAAATGCCCAATTATAAAATTCCCAGGAAGTATAAACTGGTGGATGATTTTCCTAGGAATGCAATGGGCAAAGTATTGAAAAATGAATTAAAAAAATTATTCTGATATGATTATTTATGGTGTTGCTTTACTGGCTTTGTGCTATATCGGTGGACAACTCTTAGGGGACTGGCTCGGTATTCTATTGCACGCAAATGCCAATGTAGGCGGAGTTGGCTTTGCCATGTTATTCCTGATTTTGATTAATTCGTGGTTAGAGAAAAAAGGTTATCTCGATGAGTTGACTTCGAGTGGTTTGAGATTCTGGTCTCAGATGTATATACCGATCGTGGTGGCGATGGCAGCAACCCAAAATGTAAAGGCTGCATTTTCCAGTGGCATGGTGGCCATTTTGGCAGGATTTATTCCTGTGCTGATCAGTTTTGCTATCATCCCGGTGATTTCTAGACTTATTAAATCATAACATACTATGGAAATCATCACCAAGTTTATTGATAAGAATGGATTGATCCTGGCATTTCTGATCGTCGGTATCATATTGTTTATCTCAGATCAAATTTCCAGGATAGTATTTAATAAAAAATTTCCTACACCTGCATTAGCGATCATCATCGGATTGGTTTTAGCATATGTGGGAGGAGCTATAACCCACGGTGAAAAAGGAATATCCGATATTAAATGGTTGTCGGGTATGGGTACTTTGGGAGGCAATATGCTTCGTGATTTTGCTATTGTATCGACTGCATTTGGTGCCAGCATAGCCTTGATCAAAAAATCCGGATTGATTGGAGCCATATCGCTCATCATTGGCATACTGCTTTCTTTTACAATTGGATTATCCATCGCATGGCTCATGGGATATCGGGATGCCATCAGTCTCACGACGATCGGAGCGGGTGCTTGTACCTATATTGTAGGACCCGTAACCGGAGCAGCATTGGGCGCCGGTTCTGATGTGATTGCATTGAGTATCGCTACGGGAGTGGTTAAAGTAGTCACCGTCGCATTGATCACACCGGTCATAGCTAAACGAATCGGTTTAGATAATTCAAGGTCTGCCATGGTATTTGGCGGCATCATGGGTACAAATGCCGGAGTGATGGCCGGCCTTGCCGCTACGGATCCTAAATTAGTACCGTATGGTGCCATGACGGCTACATTTTATACAGGATTGGGATGTTTGGTTTGCCCCAGTTTATTTTATTTTTTGGTGAAAGGGATGGTGTGAAACAAGATTTGTAATAAAGTTGTATAGCATTTGTATCAAATTAAAATCTTGAATGGGCGAAGCACAACTTTTCAGTAACGTTGTAAATATACCAGATACTGTCGAAATACCACTTCACCAAAGCAATGCTAAATAAATCACCTGTTGTGGAGCAGTTGCACTGCGATTTGTGCAGGTAATTCGATTTGTAATAATACTATATATAGTCGCCGATTTGGAAATTCGGCATCTCTTATGAAAGGAATGGTTTGAACAAGAATTGTAATAAATTTGTATAGCACTTGTATCAATTTAAAATCTTGAATAGTTGAAGTACAACTTCTCCATTCGTTGTAAATAAACCAGATACTGTCAAAGTACAACTTCACCAAAGCAATGCTAAATAAAGAGCATATATTATTCGATGCGCAATCTGCAATATTTTATTTTTATTCTATTCCAGGTATAGGAAATATGCACGACCCCATCACCATCGATGATCATAGCAGGATAGGAATATTCACCCGGTGTTGACTCTAACGTATAGATTTTTTCAAAATGATTACCATCGTCGCCGATGGCTAGATTAAGTGGGGTGCGACCCGAGTTGGTATGATTGTACACCATGAGGATTCTATGATCTTTTAATACAAGGGCATCAATCCCTGAATTGGGATTAGGAAGATTGATCGTAGTAGCTTTAGTCCATACTTTTCCATTGTCATACGAATCAGCCGTTACGATCTTTCCTATATGCATCGTCGACCTGCAATACATTTTTATATGCTGATTGCCCAGGTCGACTAAACTTGGTTGGATAATGCCTTTTGGTTTGTTTTTTTCTGATGATGACTGGGTATAGATTGATGGATATATTTCTATTGGAATATGCATGGCCCAGGTCTTACCCTGATCTTTGCTTTGATCTATCCATGCGGTCCATGTTTTAAAACTTTCGATGGATGATCCTGCTAATACCGTGCCATCGGATAATAGGATAGGTTTTGCTCTGATAGGACCAAATAGGCCGGCAGGTAAATAGTTGGGGGATGACCAGGTGATACCATCGTCTTTACTGGTCATAAAAGCAGCGGACCAGGTCATCGGTGAAAGTCCATATTTATAATAAAGACTTAGATTATGATCATCTGTATAAAACAATACAGGATTGTACATACTGGCATCGGGTTCTTTAATAATTATTTTGGGAGATGACCATTGATTGTTTTTTCGTCGCGCTGACCAGATAGCCACACCGGTATCACTTTCTTCCTTTCCTCCAAACCAGGCACATACGATTTCTCCGTCAGGTGTTTTGACCAAAGTAGATGCATGACATGATTTAAAAGGAGCTTTATCAAAAATAAATTCAGATGCAATCATTTTTATTTGTGATAAGCCTGCAGAATGGCTAAATAAAAAGATTGATAACAACAGATAGGTAAACATACCTGGAGATCTCATACAACCGGATTATTATTTATTATTTTTTAATCGTATCACGTAAAAAGCATTGGAATCTATTTCCAGACCCAATTGATTATTTGCGACGGCCGAGGACCGCATGGACGGTTCAAATTTATCAGTCATTTCAAATTCATTAAACTGATTCAAATCCTGCTTAATAAATAGGATTTGCGCATCGGTATATCCATTGGGTGGAAGGTTTATTTTTACGAATTGATTGGTTGATTTATGATTCGATATTTTAATTATCACCTCATGCGCCATCGTGTCCATTACCGCACTGGCATATAAACTATCCTGCCCCGCCATTACGTTCCCCTCATGCAATGTATTCATCACCCGGTGGCCCTTATTATTTGCATATAATTTTTGAATGTGATAATTGGGAGTCTTTACGACGGATACATTATCAAACCAAATGAGATCAGGTCTCCATTGCCAGGCTTCCTTATGTGCAAAAAGAGGTGCATACGATGCCATATTGATTATATCTGCATTGCGCTCCAGACCGGTCATAAAGGATCCTTCCGCGAGAGCAGACAGCCATGTGTTCTTGGCCTGGAACAAAACGGTATCTCTTACATGGGCTGCATATTCACCGGCGAATATCTTGGGACCTGAACGTGGATAAGGATCATATCTCATGGCATTTTCAAAAAACCAATTCGGATTTTTATAATAATGTTCATCTACCTGGTAAGGATGTAATTGTTTTAATTCCTGCCATCCTTCATTAAACCATTCTCCTTCAGCAAATGGACCGACTCCTGATACAATACGCATCTTAGGATATTTAGCCAGAATTTTTTGCTCGAATACTTTGTAGCGCTCGAAGTATTGATCTTCCCACTGCTCATTGCCAACTCCGATGTATTTCAAATTGAAGGGTTGAGCATGACCCATCTCCGCCCGCAGTTTGCCCCATCTGGTCGTTACGGCACCGTTGGCAAACTCGATCAGATCCATTGCATCCTGGATGTATGGGTCCAGTTCATCCATACTGGCTACTTCAGCAGTATTAAACTGACATGCCATGCCGCAATTTAAGATTGGCAATGGTTCAGCACCTAAATCATCTGCTAATAAGAAATATTCATAAAAGCCTAATCCAAAACTTTGAAAATAATCGGGAGTCAGTTTGTGTTTAAACTCGGTATTCCATCGATTCATGATCGTCGTCCGATTTTCAATAGTGCCGACAGTCTTTTTCCATTGATAACGGTTAGACAAAGTTCGACCTTCTACGATGCAACCACCTGGGAATCGTATAAATCCCGGGTGGATATCCGCTAAAGCCTGAGCGAGATCAGCTCGCAAACCCCCGGGCCTTTCTTTCCACGTATGTTGAGGAAATAGTGAAATCATATCGATATGGATATCACCTTTGCCTTCGATCATGACTTTGAGTTTTCCACGATAGGCGGTATCCGAAGCAGTACAATTTAATTTATACATTTTCCACTCCTTGCTGTCCATCGTGATTTTATTTTCACCTATGACCTGATTGGAATAATTGAGTAATTGTATTTTGATGGTATGATTCCCGCTGACGGATCTTGCTTTACATGTGAAAATATAATTTTCGTTTTGCCGGAATCCCATTCCCCTGAATCCTTCATTGACTAAACCATAGGCATTGCTGTCTACCTTAATCTTTACATATCTTGGATTGGTTTTATTTTTTTGATTGTTGATCATTAAATGAGAACCTTTTCCTTCGCGATCCAGGATCGTCCATCCCATCCAGGGATCATCAAATTCAAAAGACCTGTTTTTTACTAATTCTGCATATAATCCACCATCAGCAGCAAAATTGATATCCTCAAAAAAAATACCCCATAGGGTAGGAGAGATGTTCCGAGGTGGATACAGATCCGATACTTGTATGGTATAGGGCATTTGAGAGTAACCAATTCTAAATGAAAGAACAAGCAAGGTCAGCAGTGGATATTTGATCAATTTCATATATTAATGATTCAGAGTTTAAATATAAGAATAGGGATATACATCATCACATTCTCGTTTGATTAAATGTTGTTAGGATTGAACAGTCATTTATTGAATTAAATGGTCTATTCTTCGTTCTTTCAAGTGATTCCATTTTATTCCGGTCTAACTAAATAAAAAGTCCACATCTTCTTCAGTCAAATCTTTTACGAAACTATCTTCAGCCCGTACCAGTTCATCTGATAATTCCCGCTTTTTTTGTTGTAATTGAATGATTCTTTCTTCGATCGTGTCTTTGCAAATCATCCGGTAAGCCATGACATGTTTGGTCTGTCCGATTCGATGAGTGCGGTCGATGGCTTGATTTTCTACAGCCGTATTCCACCATGGATCCACGAGGAATACGTAATCAGCTGCGGTAAGATTGAGACCGGTATTGCCGGCTTTTAACGAAATGAGAAATACCCTGGAAGCATCATCATCTTTATTAAATGCATCGACCATTTCTTGTCGCTCAGGGACTGGTGTATCTCCATCAAAATGATAATAGCGAATGCCCGATGTTCGTAGCTTTTTACCTACTAAATGGAGCATCTGTTTGTATTGAGAAAAGACTAAAATCTTACTGTGCTCTATTTGTTCGCTGATTTCATCCATTAATATTTTGATCTTGATGGAATCAGTAAATTTAAAGTCGGAATATTCCTGCAATAAATCGGGGGAGCAACAGATCTGTTTGAGTTTTGTAATTCCTGCCAGGATACCGATTTTACTATTCTTCAATCCATCTTTTTGTATATTCAGGAATACACTATCCCGAATGCTGTTTTTTATTTCCTGGTAGATCGATCGTTGACTTTCTTCCATATTACACCAAAGAATGGACTCCGTTTTATCCGGGAGATCTTTCGCTACTTGTTTTTTAGTACGACGCAGGATGAAGGGTGATGTGATTTTACTCAGCTCCTTTGTCTTCTCCTGATTTGCATCTTTATCGATTGGATTGGCATATTCTTTTCTGAAAAATTCCTGTGAACCCAATAATCCGGGTAACAAAAACTCCAACTGGGAGTATAGATCAAAAGTATTATTCATTACAGGAGTGCCGCTCAGAGCAATTCGATTCATTCCTTTGAGTCGATAGACTGCTTTGGTGATCTGTGCGGTTGGATTTTTAATATTATGGCTTTCATCTACGATCACCGCATGCCAGACTTGCAATTCCAACAGATCGGCTTGCGTGCGGGCCAATCCATATCCGGTAATTAAGATAGATTCATCGGTTTTAAAAAAATCAGCCAATTCTTTTTCTCCACCGGTAAAAATCCGTGTCTTGAGAGAAGGTGCAAATTTTTCACATTCTGATTTCCAGTTATAGATCAATGAGGCAGGACATATGATGATACATCGTGCATCTTGGTTTTTATTCTTTAGCCAGGCAAGAAACGTAATCGTCTGTAAAGTTTTACCGAGACCCATTTCATCAGACAGACAGGCACCTGCTTCGATCATGGATAGTAAGCACAACCATTCAAATCCTTTTTGTTGATATGGTCTGAGAGAAGCTCGTACGGAAGCAGGGGCTGGTATGATCTCCTTTTCGGTTTGTTGCCAGTCGTCCCACATGCTTCGCCACACATCTGAAGACACGTCTTCGGGGTTGTTCCATTTTATCTTTTCTGATGTAAGACTGTATAATAACCAATTAGATACTTTGATCTCCTCTTTATCTGCGATTTTCGCATGTTTGATTATCATGGCATAATCTGAGAGCCAGTCATCGGTCAATACGCCGATCGTATCATCTTGCAAGAGGATACTTTTTTGGGAAGCTAATAGTATTTTTTGCAATTCCTTTAACCTCACTTGGGTTGGGCCAAAACGGATCAGACATTTGAGCGTAGTGATGCCGCCTTCATTGGACATAAATATAAGTTCCGTTTCGATTTTATGTTGTGAATACCGGAAGTGTTCGAGCATATCGAGTCCAAGGATCTGCACCCCGTTTTCCAACCATTCCTGATACAAATTGAAAAACCAATTTTTTTTTCGGGCGTCTTCAAATTTGATAAAGAAATTACCGTTAAACTGTTGAGCGAAACTGACATGCTTGCTTCGAATACTATTTACCAGGAATGACTCTGCTTCTTTGTCACGATGCACGAGATAAATATCCCCTTGCCGTTGGACTTCCATCTGGGGAGTATAATTTCCTTCAATCTTGATTCCTTCATAATTCCAGGAAGGAATAAACTGTAAAAAAGCATGGGATATTTCATTGACCAAAACCAACGGCTCCGGCTTCGTGTTTATGATGGTCGGTTTAAAGCAATCATTCCGATCCAATGGATATCCTTTATCTTCCAGTTTCCATACAATATTTAATAAGAATTCCTTGGGAAGAAATGCATATTGGGACGGATCCGTTTCCTTAAGCCATTCGAGGATCAGGTAATCATTATAGCTCAATAAAAAGTATTGACTTTGATGCTCCAGTAGAAACACAGTTCTTCTAAAATCTTTTCGATTATAGGTCTGGCTTCCGATAGAA
>CALMKY010000470.1 GCA_937867195.1 uncultured Saprospiraceae bacterium
TCAACATTTGTTTTCTTTCCTCAACAGATAGCTTTCGTTCGTTACAAGCATAAAATGCATTGTTCACCAGATTCAAGATCACCCTTGATATGTCTTGCGGTATCACATTCATCTTGGGCAATGATGGGTCCAAGTCCAGTTTATAATCACAATTAAATTTGCTATCTTTTGCTCTCATGCCCTGCCTACCGGACAGGCAGGCCTGATAGGCAAGCCGTACATATTCATCACAGATAGTATTGATATCGGTGAGTATTTTTTCATTGGATGATTTACGGCTGTGCTCAAGCATGGATTTTACGATGCTGCTGGCTCGTTGTCCATGGTGACTGATCTTTGCAAGATTGTCTTTGAGATCATTTACGATGTTGATGGCATCATCGACATGACCTTTCTTGATTTCTTCTTTTACGTCATCGAGAATTTCGTTACTTACTTCAGAAAAATTATTGACAAAGTTTAAAGGGTTTTGAATCTCGTGTGCAATGCCTGCGGTGAGCTCACCTAAGGATGCCATCTTTTCACTTTGTACCAATTGCTGCTGAGCCTGCTTTAGTTCTGTTAGCGTATTGTCCACTCGTTGTTTAGCTGCTTCCAGTTTATTAAAATCTTCATAGCGGGCATAAGCGGTGCTAAACGCATCGGCTACCGATTGAATCAAATTCAAATCATTGGTGCCGAGAGAAGCCACATGTCCCACATACAGCATACCTTGCAGAAAAGGAAGGAAGTGAAGAAAAATCCCCTCTTGAGGGATGGCACTGAGATATTGTTCGCGACGTTCAATTTGATTTCCCTTGACCAGGATATCGGCCAGTGCGGAGAATTCGGTGGTACCCCAATGCACCCTATAAGTCTCTTTCCGTTGCCAGGCTTTGAGCGACTCATTAATAAATTGAGTTCCATACGGAAGATGAAATGCTGCAATCGCTTTTCCATCGGGCGAGGATAGAAAAGTATGAATTAATTCTTTTTCGTCATCCATGATGAAGACACCGCAGCGCACAAATGGAACACCCAGGGTTGTCAATTCCCTCCATATTAATGGCGTGATGCGATCCAGGTCACCGATTGTGCGCATGCTGGCTATTTCAGCACGCACGCGATCAAGGGAAGCCTGGCGAATGGCCTCTTTGGTGTTGGCCTCCGCAATTTGCAATTCAAAGTATCGCCGGAAAGTAAGGTCAAGTATGGAAGCAAAACGTTTTAGAATTTTTATCTGCGACTCATCAAAAGGCATTGCTGACCATGCATACAAGCAGCCAACTGAAATCTGTAAAAAATTTCCATAACGGGTTTGGTATTGGTCAGTTGTTGGTGCTTTTACTGAAAGTCCTTTTGACAGTTGTTCATAATAAGTTATCATTGATTCGCCTTGCAATTCAGGAAAATAATCTTCCCCGGTAAGCCAGGATTCATAGATAGCGTTAAGAACAGGATGACCTGATAATTCCACCCACCCTTCTAGCGGAAGACTGCCACCGGTTTCAGAAGAAGCTGAAGAAAACAATTGTGCTCTTCGAGATTCTTTGCTTAGCACTCCTACTCCACATCGAACCGGGTTGATACCGAGGTTTCTCAATTCTGTAAATACTGCTCCGGATGCCAGCGTTAAGTCAGCGCTGTTGTGCATGGCCATAGCTTTCGCACGTACTCGCTCAAGCGCTGCTTCAATGGTAGCTTCACGCGCCTGTGCCTCGGCTCTCATCAAATCAAGATATCGTCTGTAGGTCTGACCAAACACCCCGGCAAAGCGTTTAAAAATTTTTGAATGTTCCGCTGGAA
The DNA here is from genome assembly GCA_937867195.1 of uncultured Saprospiraceae bacterium. GTDB lineage: Bacteria > Bacteroidota > Bacteroidia > Chitinophagales > Saprospiraceae > JADJLQ01. The sequence continues at coordinate 1,786 of CALMKY010000470.1, forward strand.
TCGGCTCATTCGTAAACGCGAACACGGCGCCTTCCGGAAAATAGTAATCGGTGTGATATTCTTTTTCGGGTAATGAACTCAAATCAAATCTCACCGGATAACTCTTTTGATCATTGATGTTTTGGTAATATTTCATCAAGTCATCGCCTTTCAGAAGATATTGATGTTGTGATTCTCCTGCGATCAGTGCTTCGTATGCCGAATTCAACAGACGATGCCTGCTCAGATCCAGGCTACCAATGATTAATGATGATCTTCCTTCACCATTTGATTTGGCCGTCCATACCTCTGCAAGATTTTCATTTTTGAATATCAATATACCACAACGGTTGGTGGAAATACTCAGGTGCACAAACTCTCCAAACATGCACGCCACGGTTTCGCCTACATCATTACTGTTGTGCATGGCCATGGTTTTACTTCTCACTCTTTCAAGTGATGCTTCGATCTGCGCTTCGCGTGCCTGCGCTTCTGCTTTTTCCAAATCTTTGAAACGCGTATAAGTTTGTTCAAACACATTGCCGAAGCGCATCAGGATAGCATTGTCTGCATCGGAAAAAGGTTCCACAGTAAATCGATCAATATATAAAGTAACGTGTTGGAGAAATACATTGGAAACCGTATACCCAGGCGTGCTGAGTACCAATTCATTTGCTTCTGGAGTCAAATCGGGCATATATTTTCCAAATTCTAAAGCGAAACGATTTTTTTCCTCGAATTCCATTGTATAAGCTAAGGTCTCCAGGCCTTTTCGTTTAGCATCGTTCCATGCATTCCAATAAGGATGATCAAAGTAGGGAATATGCAACAGGGTGGGAGAGAGATTGGCAATATCTGCAGCCCAAATCTGCCAATCTTCACGTTCTTTATAATCCATTGTAAAGCCGGCTCCGAAAATATCGATGCCGAGATGCACTAGTTGTTCATAAATCACTTGAATCACATCACGGAGTTCATCGCTTTTTTGCATGCCTGTGGAACGGCTTCTAACTCTCTCCAAGGAAGCTTCAATCTTTGCTTCGCGTGCCTGTGCTTCTGCTTTTTGAACATCTAAATAGCGTGTATACGATTGCTGAAACACTCGACCAAATCGTTGTATAATATCGATGCTGGTATCTGACAATGGTTCAAGGCTTCCTGACATCATCAATCCATAATCGCTAATAACACTAATGGTATACAGTGTGCTTTCTGAACTCATTCCATTCTTAACTTCCATCGGTAACCTGGACAATTCTGTATGTTTAAATAAATGATCCTCCCAGGTCTTTTTGGTGTCACCGGATAATGTGAACAGATGAATCTGATCTCTTCGTTGCCAGGCTTTCAGGTAATTTATAAAAACAGGATTGTCATTATAATCTATACGATAAGATTCAGCAGTGCTTTCAACTTCAGGATTGGCCGACCACCAGGTCGAATATTTTTCAGTGTCATTGAATGTCCAGATCAGTACCCTGTTTAAACTAAGATCAAGTTGTCTTAATTCACCAAAGATCTTTGCGGCAATCTCGGCAATTTCTTCTGATTTTCGCATGGCGATAGACCTGCTTCTCACTCTTTCCAATGCTGCCTCAATCTGCGCTTCTCTTGCCTGTGTTTCTGCTTTTTGTAAATCAAGGAATCGGGTATAGGTTTGATCGAACACCGTGGCGAATCTTTCCAACAACTGGATTGTTTCTAAAGGTTGTGGTTCATGGCTGGCAACCGAAACGATGCCTTTCGAAAAACTCGAGACATGAATGACACGCCTTTTTTCAGCACCCAAAAAATCATCATACGCATGCGCGTTTGCCTTGGCCAATTGCTTCTTTCGGTAGGCATTATACTCCTGCAGTTCCGTTCCAGAAATATCAATGACGGCTGCATTCTTTTGTGTCTTCCATACTTTATAAATATTTTTTCCTACGTGAGGTTCATCAATGCTGATTTGCACCTTTCCTGATAATAGGCTTCCCTGCCAAGTATGCCAGAATTCCATCATGCGTTCCTTTTCATTAATCAGCCCAATAGTGAACTGCTCAGGGTTCTGACCGAGTTCTTTGAATTGCTGAAAAAATAAGTAAGCAGTTTCGGCTAGCTCATCACTTTTTTGCATAGCCATGGTGCGGGCACGAACTCTTTCCAATGCCAATTCAATCTGTGCTTCTCTTGCCTGCGCCTCTGCTTTTTGAAGATCGAGGAAACGGGTATAAGTTTGTTCAAAGACTTTAGCGAAGCGTAGCAATATCTTTGTTTCTTCATCGGACAATGCAAATGGCGCCCACATCAATGCTCCATGCTGCATGTAAGCCAGGTTAAATACAACTAACTCCTGTCTTGACAATAAATGCTTTTCTTCTTCGGTAATATTTTTATATCCGGTATTCTTAAACATTTCTTCAGAATAAGCTCTTATTTCTTCTCCTGATATTTGAATTGAAATAAATTTCTCTCCTTTTCTCCATGCTGATAATTGGGCAGCATGTATGGGGTGGTCAATATTATGTACATCATAACTTTAGATATGATTCTTTTCAATAAAACCTGCGAGCCAGTGTTTCATGAAGCCTGTTTTTTCATCCATTATGATAATGGTCGCAGCACCTCAGTTTTCATCACTTTTAAAATTGAGTTTTTGCAATTCATTGTATACCACAATGGCAACATCCATGACTTCGCTACTTTTATGCATGGCCAATGAACGACTTCTTACTCTTTCCAGAGCGGCTTCAATCTGCGCTTCTCTTGCCTGTGCTTCCGCATTCTTAAGGTCTACAAACCTGCGGTAGGCCAATCCGAACACATTTGCAAATCTTCGAAGTAATATTTTTGAAACATCGTCCGGTGGAGCCAATGTTACCATTAATAACGAACCACCACTGAAATCTGAATGAGACCAATACATAGGCACCTGGTCGGGTTTTAATCCATGATATGACTCAACGATCATGGCATAGGTGACCGGATAGGTTTTCTTTAAAAAACTGATCCATTGCTTCAATTTATTTTTTTCATTTATCAGGGTGTACTCTTTACGGCCTGACCAATATGACTGCAATGATTCTTCGATTATGAGTAATCCTTTTTTAGGTACTATTCCATAGAACTCCGTTATTTCATCATTATTTTCAGATTGCTGCGAACCCCAAGATTGGACATACTCTTCTGATTCATCATATAAATGAATGACACATGTATTAAGCTCCTCTTGCCCAAGTAATCTTATTTGTTTTCTCAATTCTTTTGCTACGTCTTTTAACTCGTCAGAGGTGTGCATGGCCATTGCTCTGGCCCGCACCCTTTCCAATGCAGCTTCAATTTCCAGATCACGGTTTTTAATTTCCAGTTCTTCCGTGCGGCGCCTGATAGCATCCCGAAGCTGAATATTTTCAGCTTTTATTTTTTCTGAATTGATCTGTTCTCCTTCTTCTGCTTTTGAATCGGGAAATGAACCATGTATATGGATTACTTTCCATTGATTGTATTTTTTATTTAAAAGACAGGAAATCCTTGCGGTGTTATAAAATGTCCATTGGTCATCTACCAGTACATAAAAATCAAGTATTTCATTCACCATGACTTCGTTGTCAATGATCATGACACTTGCTTTCCTGTTTCGAAATTCTACTTTCCCTGTTATCTGGCCCGCAGTAGCTTTATAAAATGTAACAGCTGATTTTTTGTTGTTAAACACTTCGCTTGCTGCAGTACCCACTACATGACAATTTTCATCCAGCATGGATGCAAATGTTTTGATATCACCTTTGAGATTGGCATCAATCGCTTTATTGTATGTTTCCAGAATTTCTGCTTCCAGTTTTTTAGTCAGCTTCATTTATCTTTTGATTAAATAAATTTGTCTTATTTCAATCCTTTTATCACCACATTACCTGTGCCGTTCTGATCACAGGGATAAGAAAAGTCCTTTTGCCATGCTTTGGTATCATTTATAGTTTTATAAAACTCGTCCAGGTACTGTTTGGTTGATTTTATATACTTCTGATCCAGTAGCGGACAAGAGTCATATATACTGTAGAGTTCGTTTTTCAAGCTGTTAAACTTTTCAATCACTCCACCAAACGTTTTCAAATCCTTGATACAATAACCGCGGTAGCGGCGTTGTCGTACAGAACTCATCAACAGTTCTTCAGCCGGTTTTGCATAGGGGGCATTTACAATACCCGCATGATCAAAATCATACGGTACAGTCAGTACGGAAGAAAGTGAATCGGCAGCCAGCAGTTTTACATTCTGGAGATATTGTACTGACCAATCCGTATTACCAATCAGATATTCAAAAACCGCCATGGTCAGGAAAATATCCCGCTGCACTTGCTGCGGCTGAAGTTTTCGTTCAACCAGGATCATGTGGTTTCTTTTTGCCATTTGTTTTTCTTCTTCCAGCAGTATTCCGTAAAAAGCATCCCGGTTCTTTTTACTTTTTGGATCTTCCAGTTTTACTTTCACAAGTCTTGCCCTGAAACTATAAGGGGTGAACAGGTTATATATTTTATACACCAGCCATTCCCTTATAACAAATTCATCCCGCATACAGGGCATCACTAATTTTAATTTATCCTGTTCACTGAATATAGAAGATCGTTGTGCATCGCCTATCGAAAACTGTAACAGGAGCGGGGGCAAATCACAGTTCTCCCTGAGCCTGCGGAAATTTCCCCGTGTTTTTACATCAACCGGTAAGGAAATATCGCTGCTGTCATCATTTTTATAAGAAAGTACCAATGGAAAATTTTTAGCCTCCCCTGTCCTGTCATTTAATAAATCACGGATATTCCCTTTCAATGTAAGCTGGAAAACATCCTCGCTGTCGAATAAACCTTTCTTTGTAACAAAGTCTTTTTGGTCTGCTAAGAAAATTGTTTTCTGCTTCTGTGCTTTTGTAAAAAATACAGGAAGCAGGCAAGCCTGGATCACAACTATTAAGAATATAACACGAATTCTCATGATCCTATGTTTAAACCGGTAAAAGAATAGTAAACTCTGTTCCTTCATGTTTCATAATATAATTGGGATTCTCTTCGTCGACCGTAGAGTTAATTTGTATTTCGCCACCATGTGCTTTCACGATATCATAAGCCAATGATAATCCCAATCCGGTGCCATGCCCCGTCGGCTTTGTTGTAAAAAATGGCTGGAAGATTTTGTCTTTAATATTATTTGGTATACCGGGACCGTTGTCCTGAATACGGATTTCTATTTTGTTTCCAAGATTTTTAGTTGAGACTTTCACCATTGGCTTGTATTCATTCGGAGTATCCATTTTAGGGCTTGGGTACAATAACGATGTGTCCTCCACATTTGTACTTTTACCCCTGACCCCTTGCACAGCATCCTTCGGAAAAGGGGAACCTAACTCATGTTCATTATTACTTTTTTGATTCAACATTTGTTTTCTTTCCTCAACAGATAGCTTTCGTTCGTTACAAGCATAAAAAGCATTGTTCACCAGATTTAAAATCACCCTTGATATGTCTTGCGGTATAACAGCGATCTTTGGTAATGATGGGTCCAAGTCCAGTTTGTAATCACAATGAAACTTACTGTCTTTTGCTCTCAAACCCTGATACGAAAGCCGTACATATTCATCACAGATGGTATTGATTTCGGTGAGTGTTTTTTCATTAGATGATTTACGGCTGTGTTCGAGCATGGATTTCACGATGCTGCTGGCGCGCTTGCCATGATGATTGATTTTCGTCAGATTGTCTTTGAGATCATTTACCACGATCATGGCGTTTTGGATATTTCCTTTGTTGATTTCTTCTTTTACTTCATCGAGGATCTCGGTGCTGACTTCACTGAAGTTGTTGACGAAGTTTAACGGGTTTTGTATTTCGTGTGCTATGCCGGCCGTGAGCTCTCCTAGACTTGCCATCTTCTCTGACTGTATCAATTGCTTTTGTGTAGCCTGTAATTCTGTGAATGCTTGCTCTGCTTTTTGTTTTGCTTCTTTAATAGCGATCAGATCGTGCTCGGCTTGCAATGCATTGGCTTCGGCGATCTTTAAATCATTGAAGCGGGTAAAGGTGAGATTAAATACCGATGCGAATCGTTCCAGTATTTTAATCGTTTCAGCAGGTTGTTCATCCGGAGATGCCATGCCGATAAGTCCATGACTAAAATAGGCTACGTGCTGTATTCTTCTTTTTTGTTCCAGTCCACCTCTGAAGGGTACATTGAGTTCATCGTGCAGATAATGGAAATAATTTTTTAATTCTTCACCCTGCATGTCGATTACGAGTGATTTTAATTTTTGATTCCAGCCTTCATACATTTTGGTCAGGCTTTCATTCTTTGAATAATCGGCAGTAAAACCAATATTTACTTTACTGCCGTCTTCATCTGTAAGCCAGGCTTCTGTATTGGCCGTACCATCTTTAAATAATATAATATACAATCGGTTAGGCTCTATACCAAGGTGGATCAATTGCTTAAACATCACAGCGGCTGTCTCGGCCAGCTCATCCGATTTTTGCATGGCAAGTGTGCGGCTGCGGACTTTTTCCAAAGCGGCTTCTATCTGAGCTTCCCTAGCCTGTGCTTCAGCTTTTTGCAAATCAAGAAAGCGGATATAAGATTGTTCGAATACTTTTGCAAACCGTCGTACAATGGCATTGTCGGAATCAGAAAAAGGAATGGTATCATAATTAAAAATATTCAATACGATGTTTTTAACTACAAAGATCGTTAGGGACCATCCGGACCCGTTCAGGACATAGGCTTTCCGGTCTTCCGGAGTCATCCGGGCAACGGTATTGGAAAAAAAGTATTGAAAAAATTCATCTTTTTCTGCTTTTGAAAATAAGACGGCAATTTGTTCTTCATCTTTCTCTAATGTAGCATTCAATATATTGATAGAGTGAATGTCTTTATACGGCATATAAATGAGGGAAGGATACTTTTGAGCAGGATTAATCGTCCACATCTGCCAACTGCCATCTTCCATCACTTTGATAAAATTGGTACCATCAAATTTTAACCCGAGATGTACCAACTGTTCACATACCACTTTGATGACTTCATTGAGATCCTGGCTTCGATGCATGGCCATGGAAGTGGCTCTCACCCTTTCAAGTGAAACTTCAATCTGTGATTCTCTTGCCTGCTCTTCGACCTGTTTCAGATCATTGAATCGGGTATAGGTTTGCTCAAACACAGCTCCGAATCTTTTTAGCAGATCAAATGTTTCACTGGATATATTTTTATTGCCGGAAAAAGAAAGCCACCCTTTTGAAAAGAAAATGACGTTTACCACCCATAGGTCTTCGGGAAAGTCTACTTTCTTTTCAAAAAAACTATTTCGATGCGCATTGTATTTTATTAGTTCTTCTCCTTCAAACACCAAAAGCAGGGATTCACTTTTTGCCTTCCACGCAGCAACTGCTTTTGCCATTACATATGGGTCATTGATGGGAACTTGAACCGTACGGGGCAAATGATGGCCATGCACTGTAGTGGATAACTCTACAAACCCTGTCTGCTCATTAACGATCCCGATGGAATTTTGGACAGTCGTCATACCCAATTCTTTCACTTGCTGAAAGAGTAATAACGATGTTTCCGGCAGTTCATCACTCTTTTGCATGGCCATCGTTCTTGCCCGAACCCTTTCAAGAGCAAGTTGAATTTGCGCTTCTCTTGCCTGAGCTTCGGCTTTTTGAAGATCGAGAAATCTTCTGTAGGTAAGATCAAATACCTGAGCAAACCGCTCTAATAAACTTATTGTCTCCGCAGAAGGAGATGTATGGGATGCATACGATAATACACCGTTTGAAAATAAAGCGGTACACACCACCCAATGATCTTTTGCTAATTCATTTTCTGATACCTGGTAATCGGGATTGTCCAATTTGAGTTGATTCAGATCCTGCAGCTCCTTACCCGTAAGCTCAGTGATCGTGTGTTTTTTTTGATTTTTCCAACCGAAGTAAATATTTTGATAGACACGATGTTTGCTGAATTCAATTCTTGCAGGCCGGTTCCATTGGTTTCCATGAAATGTTGAATACAATTTCATTCCTTTTTCATCTTCATCAAAGATCCCTATTGATATTTGATCGCCTCCATCGCCCAGTTCATTGAATTGCTGAAAAAGAACACTGGATGTTTCGGACAATTCATCACTTTTCTGCATCGCCATGGTACGTGCACGCACTCTTTCCAGTGCTAATTGTATTTGGGCTTCCCTTGCCTGTGTTTCGGCTTTTTGCAAATCGAGGAATCTCGTATAGGTTTGTTCGAATTCTTTTGTAAAACGCTTGAAGATTTCATATGACTCATTTGCAGGTTCTAGAGTAATAAATAGAAGGTATCCATATTTGAAGTATACCACATGATCTATCTGATGATCCGGTATGTTTTGGTTTATTTTATCAGCAGTAGTATTACCTTCAGACAATACGTTTAAAGAAGAAAGATACCTATAATGGTCCTTGATCTTTTGGCCACTGTATTCTTCAATAAGGATAGATTCACCACGCTGACCGGCATCATAGTATTTTAAAAATATGTTTTCACGCGGAGTTTTATAAGTAGGCAATGTACCCTCCAGATTACTAAACCATTCTGTCGAATCATTTTCATTGTAAATATTAAAAGCACACCCGCGGGTAAGAATTCCTAATTCGACTACTTGTTTATTCAGTAGGAAAGAAACCTCTGCCAATTCATTGCTGTTTTGCATTGCCATCGTTCTGGCTCGAACTCTTTCTAATGCTAACTGTATTTGTGATTCTCTGGCCTGCGCTTCTGCTTTTTGCAGGTCGAGAAAACGAATGTAGGCTTGCTCAAATACTTTGGCAAAGCGCAGGCTGATTTCATTAATTCCGTGCTGAGGCTCTGTTGCAATTAAATGTAAATAACCCTGTTTAAAAAAAGCAGCATACTTCCACTGTATATGGGGAAGTATAAATCCGGAATTTTTATTTTGTTCCGCGATAACTTTAAAAGAAGGTTGTGACAAAAGCCATTCATAATGCTTCATTAGTGCTTCCTCCTTAAGTTCTGATTCATAAAATAATGCGCCATGCTGTGACGCCTCATAAAAAGCCAGATGGGTGGGGTCTTCTTTAAATGGAAGTAAAATAATAGGCATTGACCTTCCTGCAGCCATCCATGCTTCTTCCAGATTTATCTCGGGTTTCCAAATGCAAAACCCGCTCGACCATATTTCGAAACCCAGTTCTTTGATTTGTTCAAAGAGAACAAATGCCGTATCGGCGAGTTCGCTGGAATGATGCATGGCCATGGTTCTTGCGCGTACTCTTTCTAATGCCAATTGTATCTGAGCTTCTCTTGCTTGTGCTTCCGCTTTTTGCAGATCGAGGAAGCGGACATATCCCTGTTCGAAAACTTTCGAGAATCTTTTTAGGATATCCACTTCGCTATCTGTAACAATCCTTTGGTGATGAAATTGCATGCCTATACCGGAGTGCTTTGTGAGTGCAAAGGTTTGGGTCAAATAATCCTGAGAAAGGATCCATTCTTTTGTCTTGTCAGGCAGTGTTTTGAAATCGGTGTGCTTAAAGGCATACCGAAACCATTCATTTTTTTCCTCTTTCTGATATGTTTTACTAAGGAAATCAAGGTTGGCTGTCGAGACATCCCAAATATCTTTTACCACGGCTGTATCGTGCCAAGACAACTTAAAGAATGAAGGATATTCAGCATGGTCGTCCCCTACCCATAAATTAAATGTATGATCTGTCGTATCCGGTATTCCGATAAAGGCTCCTCCGTCAATGGCAAAATGTAAAGCTTTCAGTTGCTCAAAGACCACTTTCACAATTTTTCTCAACTCATCGCTTTTGTGCATTGCCAGCGAACTGGACCTTACTCTTTCGAGAGCAGCTTCTATCTTTGCCTCATGTGCTTGTGCTTCTGCTTTTTGAAGATCAAGAAAGCGGGTGTAGGATTGCTCGAATACACGTGCAAATCGATGGAGGGTTTCGTATCCTTCCTGATTGGTCAATTGATTTGACCAGCTATCAAATCCTATCAATGAGTTTTTGGTAGCCACGAAAGTGGCGGTATAGGTCGGTGCATTAAGGATTACGTGCTTCATTTCATCCTGCATAAGATTATGCCTCAAAACATAATTGAAGTAATCTTCTTTTGCGGAGCCCGAATAAGACTGGTTCATAATATTCCGACCATGATTTTTACAGTCCCAGATATCCGCTATAATGCGGTTATTCATCATTTGTTCTTCATAGGGAAGGTGTACTGTGATCGGAACCGGTACATTTTTGGCAGCTACCCATAGCGTAATGTCTTGATTGATATTATTAAATAAATGAATGGTGGCTCCATCAAATTCAAGTCCCAAATCAGAGAGTTTTTCAAACAAAACCTTTACGACAGATTCGATCTCGTCAGAACGATGCATGGCCAGAGATGTGGATCTTACTTTTTCTAATGCCATTTCGATTTGCGCTTCTCTGGCCTGTGCTTCGGCTTTTTGGAGATCGAGGAAGCGGATATATGCCTGGTCAAATACTTTCGAAAACCTTTTCAGGATATCCACTTCTCCCTCAGAGAGTATTTTCTCATGATGAAAATGAATACCGATAAATGAATTTTTACCAAATGCAAGAGGCTGTGTGAGGCATGGTTGTTCCAGAATCCAGTTCTTAAACTCGTCAGAAATTATTTTCAGATCCGTATTCTCAAAAGCGTAACGGAGCCAAAGGTTTTTTTCTTCAAAAGAATAAGATTTGGAAAAAAACTCAACCCCTGATTCTTTTGCCTTCCAAATATCCTTGATAGACGGAGCATCATAATAGGGCACTTTCAATATGGTCGGGTACGGCTGACCCTCGTTACCAGCCAGCCAACAATTAAAGTACCCAGAGCCTTCGATAAAAGTACCGATGAATGCGGCACCATCGATTGAAAAATTCAGTTCTTGAAATTTTTCAAACACAACGGTAACTACTTCCCAAAGTTCATCGCTCTTGTGCATGGCTAGAGAACGAGAGCGAACTCTTTCCAGTGCTGCCTCGATCTGTGATTCTCTTGCCTGCGCTTCTGCTTTTTGCAGATCAAGAAAACGGGTATAAGCCTGATTGAATACATTCCCTACTCTTGCAAAAATTTCATTTTCCTGACGAGTAAATAATTGATCATTGATCCGGTAAATCACAAAAATGATATGGTCATAGATAAATACGGAACCAGCCTGATGGGTGGAAGATTCAAGTTCCATATAACGGGCTGGTGAGAAAGCCGGTAACTGAGTCAGTGGCTGGACCTTAAATCTGAAATGATCTTTCCAGGCAGTAGTTTCTTTTTTATTCAATACAAAAGAATACGAATTCTGATTCAATGCCTTGGCCTGATCCAATAATTGAAAAAGCCGATGCCTGATTCGGGGCACGTGTGATTTAAATGGAAAATTTTCCTCCCGGGTGCTGATCCACATATACCAGCTTTTATCTGGTAAAATCTCTGCAAAATTGGAACCTTCAAATTCAAAACCCAATGAAGTCAATTGTTTGGTTACTTCATGAATGACATTCAAAAGCTCATTGCTTGATTTCATAATAAGAGAGGCCGAACGAATCTTTTCGAGGGATGCTTCGATCTGTGCTTCTCTTGCTTGTGCTTCAGCTTTTTGCAGATCAAGAAAACGGGTATAGGTTTGTTCGAACGTTTTCGCGAAACGGCTTAGTACATCTACATCTGCCTGCTGATAAGCATGGACTCCCTGGAGTGATAACAAACCGTGTGAGAAATAGGCATTGTGAGTAACCCATTGTGGCAGCTTGTAAAGATGACTTTCATCTGATTTTCTGTTTTGAGCAAATAATTGAATAAATTGTTTCCAGGCACTTCCTTTATAGACTTGAGTTACTACCAGGTCCTTTCTTTTTTCTATGGGTGTTGCCAGGTAAGTTTTTAATTCATCCTTTACCAAAGGAAATTTAGCAAAGGGCATTTGGAAAACAGCAAATGAATTATTTGAATTGAATGAACTTGCCCACATGGTAGCGACTCCAGTTTGTTCGTCAATAAAACCTATTTCGATATCAGTAGACTGGTTGGTAATCTTTAGCTTTTTAAATTGCTCGTATAAAACATTCACCACACCAGTCAGTTCAGAACTTTTTTGCATCGCCATGGATCGGCTTCGCACTCTTTCGAGTGAAGTTTCTACCTGCGCCTCTCTGGTTTGTGCTTCGGCTTTTTCTATATCCAGGTATCGCTGATAAGCTAATTCGAATACTTTTAAAAATCGCTGAAAAAGATCCAATTCCTCTCTCTTGAGCGGGACATAGGTCGATATTCCTAATGCTACGGCACCCAATGAATGCCAATAATAGTTAAGCGAAGATGCTTTACTCAGGAATTGATCAATGAATACATTCGTGGTCTTTTGATAGGCAAGCCATTCCTTTACTTTTTTAGCCCCTTTGATATGAGTGATGGAAATTTTTCCTTTTCCTTCCAGCATTTTTTTTGCAAAGGCTCTATGGATTTTATTATTCGTATAGCTTGTTTCGGTAATGACGGTTTTACCGTGTTTAGCATAAAACTCATAATTCATATAGGTGCCCCGGTCTACAGTAAAGATGGCTGTCTGCACATTTCGAATCTCCTGTACCCCCAGATTTTTTAGTTGATTGGATATCTCTTTACAGATGGCCAGCATATCTTCACGTTGTTTCATGGCCATCGCAATGGTCCGTACCCGTTCCAGCGATGCTTCGATCTCAAGGTCTTTATTTTTTTGTTCCAGTTCGATGGTTCTTCGTTTGACCGCTTCTTTGAGTTCGAGATTTTCTTTGGCGATTTTTTCCAGGCCGATGGTTTGACCGGATTCTGCTTTCGTATCGGGCAATGAAAAATGTTGTTGGACTATTTTCCATGTACCATTTTTTAATTGCATCAACGTAGAGATACGACACTTACCATAATAAGTCCATGTTTGATCCAGGAGTACATAGACCTGATTTTGATCCGTAATCAATATCAGATCATCGATGCTTTCGATGTCTATTTTGCTATTTCTTCGTTGGATATTGCCGGCTAATTGATCACCCGTGGATTTTAAAAAATCAACGGCATCTTTTTTATTGAAGAATATTTCGTCATCCGTAGTACCGATTAACCTGTAATGATCATCCAAAATCGCATCATATGTTTGAAGATCCACATAAAACAGGCTGATGAGGAAAGTCTCATAAATATCGAGAATCTCCGCTTTTAGTTTTTTGGTAAGCTGCATAGCTAAAGGCTATAAAAACTCTAAAATTGATGAAATTTTGAGAGACTAACTAATTCTCAAGGCACGAATCCCTGTTTTTCCTTAAAAGAACTGGTTGCACTGACTTTATTTCCACATTTTATAAAATATAAAACCTGACACATTCTTCCTAGCTTTACACTATTCAAATCGATGATTATGTATAAAATTTCAGTTCCTGTTTTATTTGTCTTCATTTTATTTTCCTGTAAACAAAAACCATCTGTAACGTACGATGCCATCATACATCATGCAATGATTTACGATGGAAATGGGGGAGAACCTTATCAGGGAGACATTGGGATTTCAAAAGATACGATTGCATTCATTGGTGATCTGTCTAAAGTAAAAGGCACTGTAGATCTGGATGCTGCCGGCAAGGCCGTATCACCCGGTTTTGTCAATATGTTGAGCTGGGCTGTGGAGTCACTGATAGAAGACGGCAGATCTCAATCGGATATCCGGCAAGGTGTGACCTTTGAGGTATTTGGCGAAGGAGAAAGTATGGGACCCTTGACACCAAAAAGAAAAGAAGCCGCTCAAAAAGATCAGGTAATCTATAAATACAATATTGATTGGAACACATTGGGTGAATATTTACAATCATTAGAAAGAAGAGGTGTATCCTGCAATGTTGCTTCCTTCATTGGTGCCACGACGGTAAGGGAAAATGTAATCGGAGAAGATGACCGCGCGCCTACACCTGCCGAGCTGGATAGTATGAAAGCAGAAGTAAAGCTTGCGATGGAAGAAGGTGCGATGGGCGTCGGCAGTTCTTTGATCTATCCTCCTGCTTTTTTTGCCAAGACAGACGAACTAACAGCACTATGTAAAGTAGCCAGTCAATACGGTGGGAGTTATATATCACATATGCGCAGTGAAGGCAATCAATTTCTGGAAGCATTGGAAGAATTGATCACCATTTGTAAAAATGCAAATTGTCATGGTGAAGTGTATCATCTAAAAGCAGCAGGTAAAGACAATTGGTCTAAGATGGATAGTGCCATACACCGTATCGAACGAGCAAGAAAAGACGGACTCGATATTACTGCGGATATGTACACGTACCTGGCAGGTGCCACCGGTTTGACAGCCTGTTTCCCTCCTTCTTTGCAAGATGGTGGTTATGGCAAGCTGAGAGAAAGATTACAGGATAAAAAAATCCGTGCACAGATGATCAAAGAATTAAACAGCAATACCAAAGCGTGGGAAAATATGTATAAAGCCGTCGGTGATCCTAAAAATATTCTGCTGTTGGGATTCCGTCAGGATTCATTGCGAAAGTTCCGGGGAAAAACATTAGCCGACGTCGCCAAAATACGAGGCACAGGTCCGGAAGAAACCGCGATGAACCTGATCGTGCAGGACAGCAGCCGGGTAGAAGTAGCTTATTTTATGATGAATGAAGAGAATGTCAAAAAGCAAGTGGCATTACCATGGGTTAGTTTTGGCAGCGATGAAGGTTCTTATTCACCGGAAGGTAATTTTACTAAGTTTACACCTCATCCAAGATCCTATGGAAACTTTATCCGGGTCATTGGTCACTATGTGCGGGACGAAAAAGTATTATCGCTTGCCTCGGCTATACACAAGTTAAGTAAACTTCCATGTGATAACCTCAAAGTGAAAAGACGAGGTGAACTGAAACCGGGTAATTACGCAGACATCGTCGTATTCGATCCCAATACAGTTACGGATCATGCTACTTTTGAAAATCCGGCACAGTTTGCCACCGGTATCAGCGATGTATTTGTCAATGGTACCCAGGTATTAAAAAATGGAGAACATACGGGTAATAAGCCCGGACGATTTATAAAAGGACCGGGATATAAATTCAATTGACCCTGTCAACTGAATGAATTCCAATCGATATTTTGACAATTTATTAGTATAGCTTTGTCAATTATATGACATCCATCCTCTTGGGTTCTTTATTGATCAGTGTATTGCATGCATTGATACCGAATCATTGGTTGCCGATCCTGGCTATTGGTAAAAAAGAGAAATGGTCGTTGGCTGAGACGATGCGGGTTACTTTCCTAAGTGGTTTTGCACATGTCGTGAGTACGGTTTTACTGGGAGTGTTATTGGCTATTTTTAGCATTCAACTGAGTCAACGAATAGAGAAGTTTTCATCCTTCGTAGCTCCGGTCTTATTAATCCTTTTGGGTATCTATTTTTTAATCCAGCATTACAGGCACCATCATTTTCATATTCATCCTGATCCGTCTACTGACAAGAAAAAGATCATATTCGCTTTGATCGGAATGATGTTTTTATCTCCTTGTCTTGAAATCGAAGGTTTCTTTGTCATGTCCGGTAAATACGGCTGGCAATATTTGATGTTATTGTCTGTCCTCTATGCCCTGATTTCACTCACGGGCATGTTGTTTTGGATTCAAGTGGCATATCGAGCTACACTGAAATACGATTGGCATAAATTGGAACATAATGCGGGGATGATCACCGGATTGATTTTGGTATTGACCGGGATATTGAGTTTATATATTCATTGAAGCCAATCTATAGTTATTCGTAATTTGCAATACATATGAAGCTTAGATTCTTTTTTATCAGTACGCTGTTCATCCTGATCCTGAGATCTTATTCACAGTCCTGGGTGACCGTCAATCCCATCGGTTCCTGTACTGCTCGGGGTGAAAGTGCTTTAGCCAATATAGGTAATATCATTTATTTACTGGGTAGCCGGGGTATCCGACCGGTAGATGCTTACGATACCAAAAACAATACCTGGCATGCAATGGAAAAACCCCCGATCGAGTTGCATCATTTCCAGGCGATCACTTATAAAAATGAAATTTGGGTGCTCAATGCATTTACCGGTGGTTATCCTCATGAAAAACCGGTAGATCATATCTATATCTTTAATCCGAAATCAGATCAATGGCGCTTAGGTGACTCTATCCCAAATGACCGGTTGAGAGGATCAGGAGGTGCAACACTTTATAAAGATAAAATTTACATATTTGGCGGTGAAACCGATGGTCATTGGGATGGTAATGTCGCATGGCTGGATGCATATGATCTCCGTACCAAAAAATGGACGGTATTGGCCGATGCACCTCATGCACGTGATCATGTATCGGTCGTAATCAAAGATGATAAACTCTATGCAGCCGGAGGCCGGCGAACGAATACCAAAACCAATAATGTCATTAATATTAAAGAAGCAAGTGTCGATGTCTATGATATAAAATCAAATACATGGATTACATTACCTCCATCCTCCAATATACCCACACAAAGAGCTGGTGCTGCAACCGTTTTGTATAATAATCAGATCATCCTCATGGGGGGTGAAAGCGATGCCCAGGTACCTGCCCATAGCGAAACTGAATCGTTTGATATCAAGACGTTTAAATGGACCAAACTATCCAATATGAATCAAGGTCGGCATGGTACCGGGGCAGTGATTTTTAAAAATAAAATTTATATAGCCGGTGGTGCAGGTAACCGTGGTGGAGGGCCCGAATTGGGAAGCATGGAAACATTTGTTTTAAAATGATAATTTACCCCAAAGGGTGAATTTTAGCATTCTCTTAATACTTATTTTTGTATACTTGATTAAACCAGCGTTAAGTATCCAAGTCTATGATCTGTTATTTAACCCAATTAAAAAAACAACTCATGAAAAGATCAATCAAACTCATAGCTATTGCCATCATTGCATGGTTCGTATCACCCGCTTTCGGTCAATCAAATGATGATCCTACCGGATTACCCGGAGATCAGTTTAGTCTGGAAGGGGCTCTCACACTGTTTAAAAAAGCATCTTCCCCCGAAGAATTCGAAAAATTGCTCAATGATCAGGATAATCATGTAAACAATCTCGATCTCAATGATGATGGTAAGACAGATTATATAAAAGTTATCGACAAAATGGATGGAGATGTGCATGCCCTCGTGTTACAGGCCATCGTATCAGATAATGAAAACCAGGATGTCGCAGTCATCGAGATAGAAAAAGATGGCAAAGAATCTGCAGTACTTCAAATCGTGGGAGATGAAGATATCTTTGGTGAAAATGTCATTGTCGAACCCACCGATGGCGACAGCAATATGAAAGGAAAAGGCAGAGGCCCATCCTTAACGGAAGATGATAACATGGGTTTGGTAGTCAATGTTTGGTTTTGGCCATCGATACGATTTATATATGCTCCGGTATACAGGCCCTGGATTTCACCATGGACATGGGTATCGTATCCTGTATGGTACAGACCCTGGCATCCATTTGCATGGGCTGTTTGGCATCCATTCCGAGTTAGTTACAGAGTGGGATTTGGAATCGCTCCTATACATCGCGTGACAAGAGCACATGCTGTTTATACTCCCGTCAGAGTACATTCAGTTACAGTAACGACTCGTCATCAAACCGCATTGAGCAACTATCGTGTAAGTCATACCCGCACTACGGTGACGAAAGAAGGTCCTCGCGGTCAGGTGAGAGCTACTCATACAGAAACTACCGTAAAGGGTCCCCATGGTGGTAAAGTAAAACATGAAAGAACGACTGTTCGAGGCAAAAGAAATTAATTTACATAATAATGACAATTGAAATCCTTGTAGATACACATGCTACAAGAATTTTTTTAGTATCGGTCTCGTTTATTTGTGAATAGTTTATTTTTATCTAATGAAAATCGCCATTGCCCAGACGAGACCCATAAAAGGAGATATCGATTCCAATATTCAGGACCATATCAAATGGATCGGGATCGCTGCGGCGAATGGTGCCGATTATATTTTTTTTCCTGAGCTATCGGTTACAAGTTATCAATCCGAGCTGGCTGCAGAGCTCGCCATCACGATGGAGGATGATCGCCTGGATATATTTCAGGAATTAAGCAATGATCATACTATTACGATCGGGGTGGGCATGCCTACCATCGGTGCCGGTGGAATATTGATCAGTATGATTGTATTTACACCAAACAATAAAAGGCAAGTCTATTCCAAACAATTATTGCATGAGGACGAATTGCCGTTTTTTATTGCTGGTCAAAATCAATTGATGATCGATCTGATTGCGCCTGCCATTTGTTATGAATCATTGCAACCATCCCACGTGCAACATGCACACCAACTCGGAGCTAAAATCTATGTAAGCAGTGTCGCGAAATCATACACCGGTGTTGAGAAAGCATATGCTTACTATCCTGAACTTGCAAAAGAATATGACATGCCTGTCTTCATGTCCAATTGCCTGGGGCCCTGCGATGATTTTATGAGTGCCGGTTATTCCTCGGTTTGGAATCGTCATGGTGAATTATTAGCACAATTAAATGATATCGATCCGGGATTAATCATATGGGATGAAGACTCCGATCAGGTACAAATCATGTAGAAATCCATCTATTCAATTTACCAATCATCAGGTAAAACGTACAAGTTATCAATCCAAATTGACCAACAGTCACTTTTCTTATTTTGGATAAACATTATGATCTACATTTGGAAGAGTGAGATGAGTTACAGCTCTCATTTTTTTACACATAATATGATCAAAAATTTTTAAAAACCTTTTTATATGAATAAACAATCCTCACATATTTAGATATGACTTATGGCCGCCTGGGCGATACGATTTTGTCATCCGGACAAATAACACTTTATAGCAATCCGTCGAATGATAAAATAGAAACCCGGTGACGGAGTTGCCAAGTTTATACCCAATGATTCTGTTGATCATATCTGACCTTAAGATCCCAATAAGCCGTTTTATAAAAATACCCTTTACATACTTGAAACATTCTCAATCATTCTGAGATCACCCTTTTTCTATAAAATAAAATGGCGAAGCATATACCCCGCCGTTTTTATACATGATAAGCTTCAGATTAACCCCTTTGGCATCCACCGCTTCGATTATTCCCCCCGCTACGATCCTGATAACCGTATCCATTGCCCGGATGATTTCTATCACAGCTTCCCCCGTGATGATATTGACCATCCTGATGATGTTCACCTTCTTCATAATTTACATTACTATCCTGATGATCTTTGTGGTAACCTCTTTGTGAAGGGTTTCCGTAACCAGGTACTGGGTAATTACCATGATCAGTAGGTAGTGGATTTGTTTGAGCAGGGGTCGTTTGATCATTTGTATTTGCATGATTGGTGTTGGTTGTACGGGTACTGGTACCATTCGTATTCGCTCTTTGCTCCAGTCCGGGCTGAGTATATTTTGTAAATTTTTTATTAAAAATAAATTGTAACTTGAACCTGTAAGCAATTACAGGTTTTTTTATGCTCCGAATTGTAAAACTACTTATAGAAACAAATTTATTTATAGCATTTGCAGCTGTTGCATTTATGTGGGCATCCATATTTTTGTTAGATATTTACGCACCATCATTTTGGATATTATCCGTGCAAGTCTTTTTTTCTACTTGGTTTGTATATCAAGTAAGTAGATGGGTGTATTATAAAAAAGGAGTGTACACCAACAAAAAAGAATGGGTAGTACAATTGTTTGACAAATATCCCAATTTTACCCCCGTAACTATGGCGATATCGTTAATCATTGCCATTATTACTACTTTATTTTTAAAACCGCTCACTATTTTAGCATTATGTGTCACCGGTTTTTTTTCCGTATTATATCCTATCCCATTTTTAAAACCTTTTGGAATACATACACGATTACGCGATTTTCCGTTCGTAAAAATATTTTTAATAGCATTTGTTTGGAGCACCACCTCCGTGATATTGCCTTTTACAGAAACAGGCATTTCATTTAACAGCAGAAGAGATATTTTAATCGTTTGGATACTGCAATTGGTCTATATTTTTTATAT
>CALMKY010000471.1 GCA_937867195.1 uncultured Saprospiraceae bacterium
TTATTGCTTTTCTTAATTCTTCCATTATGCGTTTGCTTTAGGTCCAAGTTCTATTTCTTGTCGCAAACCACCATTAGGTGACAAAGTGGTTCTGACACTGTCAACATAAAATTTGCCCGAGCGTTCAGGATATTCGCTGTCTTTTACATCAATTATTAACATACGTATTTTTAAATTGGAGTGCAAATATACATTTTATACCAGATTTCGGCAATAAATATTTCAAACTGAATGAATAGAATTGAAAAGTAGATTTTGGAGAATTTATTTCATTGAAAGCATGACTCTCCGGGTTCGTTGAACTTGTCTACTTAAAAACCTCATGCAGATCGACTTCAATTCCGAATACAGAATCTTTGAGTACCTGAGAGGAACTATAAAAACTATATTGATGGATGGTAGAATAAACGATGACTGCTTCCAGCGGGGGTATCACCATCCAACAAGACTTTACACCTGCCTGGAAATAACGCCCGATGTTAGCCAGGATCTCCTCATTTGATTGCGATGGGGACATGATTTCAATTGCAATAAGGGGCATTTCCTTCATTGCTAAGGTATCGTTATGAAAATCCTTTTCTTGTTTAGGATATACACATAGATCAGGAACTAAATCTGGTTTTTCAAATAACTCTAGTTTTAGTTCACTATAAACAGTATACTTTTCAAAACAATTTTTTAGAATCAAGTATCCAAGGAGCATCTGGATTAAAGCATGATTTTTACTGGGCATAGGTTTGTTCCTTTCTTTACTATACTCTGTAGAGGCATCAATAAATTCAGCGATCGCTATTGACATATTTGATAATATGATGATTAAAGATACTGGTTTGTATACAAACATTAAAAAAGCCTCTTGTTCTTTACAAACAAGAGGCTTGGAATATTATCTAAAAAATAAATATTAGAAATTCGGATTGGTCGTGACAGCACTACCTGCAGCAGGAGGATTCTTTACAGTTTCATCCGCTGGTACATCCCAGAAATCCATATAATTATAGTCTATGGTCGCATTCGTATAAATATTCTTATTAAATAATAATGTGGCACCATAACGACCACCACCATTGGCAATTGGATACGTCCAGCCCCAACGACGAATATCATAGAATGACAAGCCACGGAAAGCAAGAGCTGCCAGTCTTTCTTTAGTCAATTGAGTTAAAGCCTGAGATAAATTAAGGCCTGTGCCCTTTAACGCAGCAACACCGGCTCCCTGATAATTTCTTACCTCATCAATCAATGCTAAACCCGCATCAATAGAATTGGTACGAATAGCTGCCTCTGCCAGCATCAATTGATTTTCTTCGTAGGTAGGTCCGATGTAGAGTTCGATACCACCTGGTTGTCTGGAACCTAAAGTAGTAAAGCCAGTCAAATTACCGGTGACCGCATCCACGATGGAATATCGGGTGGTATTGGTATTAGCATCACCAAAGAACGTACCATTTTTATCCGTAAAGTTTGCTCTTCTCTTATCTGCAGCATCAAATTGTTGAACTAAACGTTCACTCAATTTATAAGTTGAAGTCTGATTGCTGATAGAAAGCAAAGATTGTACAGTACCGCCGGTGGCAGAGAAAAATGAATTGGAAGAAGTAGATCTTCCGGTAAATACGTTATCACCTTTCTTAATACCGCTATTGCAGTAATTCGTGATTGCAGACCAATCAGCAGCCGTAATGACTCCCATGCTGGCTTTGCTAATGGTAGCACTTGGATTGCCATTTACGAAAGGTGCCAGTTTATTCAATAAAATATTTCTGGCCAATAACGTATTGATGGTACGGGACCATTGGTCAGGAGTCAACGCCTTGCCGAGACCTGTTTGGTTTTGGCCTGGAATCATTTGACCTACCATATTTGTAAAATCAGTAGCATTTGAAACTGCTTTTACAATCGTCAACGCCTGGTTCAGATTTTTATTTGATTCCGTGATAATGGCATTATGATCCACGTAATTGCTTACAATGGTATTCGCTTTATCCAAAATCAAACCAGCATAATACAAAGAACCAATCTGTGAGTAAGCAAAGCCTTTCCAGTAGTAAGCCCATGCTTTTACAGCATTTGCTTTGTCAGCCGATAAAGAAGTCACATTTGCCAATTGATCCAGTGTCTGGTTACATGCACTGATCATCGAATACATCGCCGTCCACTGATAAAACAATGCATTGTTTGCATTGGCGGTAGCAGCCGGAGTATTGAAACTTCTGATGATCGACACCTGGGGAGCAGGATTGGTAAATACAGTAGAAGCATCTGCAGGATCGGCTTGGAATTTTTGAGGAACTCCCATGGTTGTAGTCTGGTTATTAGAACCCTGACCTCCACCACAATTATCACCCATCAATTCTAT
>CALMKY010000472.1 GCA_937867195.1 uncultured Saprospiraceae bacterium
TGGCAATAGCTTTTACATCTTCGATATTTCCTTTATTGATCTCTTCATTAAGATCGGTAACTAATTCACGATTTAATTCTGAAAAATTACTAACGAAGTTCAAGGGGTTTTGTATTTCATGTGCAATGCCTGCAGTCAACTCACCGAGTGAAGCCATTTTTTCTGATTGGATGAGTTGAGCTTGGGTAGATTTGAGTTGGAAAAGTGATTTTTCAAGTTGCTGACCCTTTTCATCTATTTCATCTTTTTGTTTTTGAAGCAATTCATTTGCTTTTTGTTTTTGCAGATTATTGCGATATAAAAACAAGCCGATGAGTGTAAGAATGCCAAGTCCGGACATAAATCCATACTGCTTTAGTTGGTTCTCACGCATCATTTGTTGTTCCTGGGCCAATTGCTGACGCCTTTGTTCTTCAAAAAGAGTCTTTTGAAGCTTTTGAGTTTTGGCTGCCCCATACAACGAATCATTTACAGCGACGACCATTTTCCAATACTCGTTGGATTGCTTGATGTCTGTATTTTCGTACAGATCTGCCAGCATTTTGCTGAGGGATAAAAGGGTGGATTTATAATCAATTTTCGACGCAACCTCAAGCCCGAGTTTGGAATAATAAATTGCCGAATCGGATTGATTCAGGTATTTAAATACTTTGGCGATGTTATAAGAGGCATCGGCCGTTCCAAAGTTGTCATCATCTGATTTAAAACCTTCGACGCTTTGTTTTAAATAGGAGAGTGCTGCATCTTTATTACCAGAATCCGATTGTGCAATTCCCATAAACATAAGTATAGTAGGGCGAATGCCGGAAAAATCTTTATAATCCGGATTGAATGCATTCTCATAAGCTTTCTGAAGTACCATTTTAGCAGAATCCAGTTTGTTAAATTGAATGTAGTTTATTGCAGACCAAACCTGAATCATGATTCTCCAATAAATATTGCTTTGAGTGTGGTGTACTGTTTCATCTATTTTAGCGGCGCGGGTGATAAACTCATTGGCTTTATTAAAATCATTTATAAACCAATAAGAAGCACCGATAGAGTTTAAACAATTAGCAGTCTCAAAAGCCAATTTATTATCTTCCGCTATCCGCAATGCCTTAAATAATATGGATAATGCCTCCGAAGCATTCCCCCGAAAAGCGGCTGCCAAACCCTGGTTGTTTAATATCCTTGCACCGCCTTTATGAAATTGGAGTCGCCTGGCCAGTTCCAATCCCTGCTTACTATAATAATCGAGTGAGTCCATATTATAAAATTCATAAAGGGTGCAGATCTCAGCCAGAATCAAAACACGATTTGTATCGGCGGATGAATGAGCCAATTCTTCTTTGAGAATCTCAAGAGACTTATTTCTTTCTGCTTTTTGAGCAATAGCCAATGTAGGGAGCAAAAGAAATAAATAAAAATGGAGTGACGATTTCATAATGATTCTATGTTATTCAATAGATAAATGGACCAGATCATATAATATTACTGTCCTCCCGCCACCGTTTTTTGTATTCTCCGGTTTTTGCATTAAGAATGACCTGTTACTTAATTGAGTTTGAGTCAAACCCGTACTTTGGGATAATAGTAGAATGATTAAAAAGGTGAGTATCTTTTTCATGGCATAAGATAAACAGGTAGATACATGATAAATGCACAGCCTTTCTCTTGATTCCTATCCGTCATACTTTCAAAGTAGTGTATGGCTGACAAAGAGTAGCTCCACTACATAATTCTTTCAATATGTCTAATATTGCATGCAGGTCAGCACAATTATTACTTTGACTTTACCATAACCAAATTTAATTTGAGCACCGGTTTTTCTTTACGTTGGATCGATTCTTCAATAGAAAAATTGAATTCTAAAGATAATCAATTGTGGTAGTAAGTAGATGATCAATGGAGAAGATTTCTTGCCTTATGGCTCCACTGCAATATGTCCCACTTCATTCACTCTTGCTTTCAAACCGGCATTTTTCAGTACATCTACAGCTTTTTGATGAAAGCCTGCATCCATAAGTTCGGTAAGGATAGTACCGGCGAGTGTGTATAAGTCCTGAGGTGGTATGGAAGGATCTATCATACCATAATAGCCTTGCTCATCTCGAGGACAGATTCTATATTTCTGTCTTTGTGCATCATGAAAAGCATAAAATGCGTTCATAAAGGATGAATCGCTTCGGATGATTCGAATATAGCCGGCTAATTCAACTTTTTGAGGATCGTCATGCATGGCATACCAGGTCACAATCCCAAAAGGGCAGATACAATCGATACTGAAAGCAAATTCTTTCTTCACCAGCTGATGATCGATTTTTTTATAAATGTGATAGTAACATTCTGTCGATGCTGCCCAATCACCACCAAATAAAACGATTCCCCCTTCTGATGTATTATCGGCAAACCATTGAATTGCATTATCCTGGAACTGATGATCAAAATAATACAGTACATTAAAACACCGGATGACATCTTTTGGCTTGGTATCGATTTGACCAATTCCTCCCTTTATAAATGAAAGCTGATTGGTTTCATAGTTTTTGATTGGATCTCTCTCCAGCCTTGGGAATTCCAGGCCATTGGAATGAACTAATAATTCATCCAATAAATTTTCAAAATGTTTCTTTGTATCCGTTGAATTGCTTAATAATTTATTCCAGTTTTCAAAAGTTGGTACGGCGGGTTGAAAATAAACGGTTGATTTGTCTTCATCAAGCGTCGCATAGTTACCTTCTGCATCATAAATCAAATAAGCAGGTAAGGAGGGATCTGCGCCGATAATATTCCAATCACTCAGATATTGGGCTGATTCGATCGTGGTGAATGGAGGGAATCCACAT
>CALMKY010000473.1 GCA_937867195.1 uncultured Saprospiraceae bacterium
GCGCACGGTCTGGCCCTTGCCGTCGGTGATGTCGGGTCCCAGCGCATCGTCGATGTGGCGCAGCGCCTGCCAGCCGAGTTGCACGATCCATTTGGCGTTGGTGTCGACGACCTGGACCGAGGTCGTGGCGCGCTCCACGGCACGCTGGCGCGCATCGCGCCGCGCTTGGTAGGTGGACAGCGCCAGCACCAGCACGAACAAAGCGAACAGGACGACGATGAGGCCAATCGCGGCCCGTACCGAAAATGCCGGCCGCTCGGTTGGCGTCTGAACGATCTGCACTCCCGCCTCTTTGAAAAGCTCCGCCTGCTTCGCGAATCCTCGCGAAGCAGTTGTGGCATGGCGGCGGGCCGTTGACGAGTGGGCGGGGTGGCTGCCGCCTCAGGTCACCGGAGCGATTTCAGGGGCATGTTTCGAAGGCGCCGTCGATCAGGCCTTCGAGGCCGCAGATGATGCCGCCCCACTGGTAGCCCTCGCGATTGCCGCGAAAACGTATCCTGAACCACGGATAGTCGTTGGTTACGACGCCGGTGTTCTTGAGCAGGGTGATCCGCTCGCCCTCGGCGAGCGAGCCGACCTTGGCGTATTCCCGGCCTGGGCCGGCCCGTACGATGCCGCCCCACGAACCAGCGGCCATCG
The DNA here is from genome assembly GCA_937867195.1 of uncultured Saprospiraceae bacterium. Taxonomy (GTDB): domain Bacteria; phylum Bacteroidota; class Bacteroidia; order Chitinophagales; family Saprospiraceae; genus JADJLQ01. Next base: position 640 of record CALMKY010000473.1, read on the forward strand.
GGAAGTCATCGCCGCTCTGCCCTGGCGAAGTGCCGCCATCGGAGCCGTTGCCGCCGGCAGGAGTTGTCGCTGGAGGAGTCGAAACGTTGTTCACATTAAAATTAAACCAATCGCTCCAATCGCTTTTCGTCTTGGCACATATAGATCTGACTTTAAACTTATAGCTGCCGTTGGCTAAAGTCAATACAAAAGGTGAAGCAGCATTAGACTCAGGCACTACTACCTGATTCGTCGTTTTGTTTTCTACTTCGATCACATAACTTGTACTCTTTCCGCTCCATGTAAGCGAGACATTGGCTCCGCTTACATTTGCATTGAGTTTTTCTGCTTTATCACAAGAATCGCTGGCATTGATGGTAACTATAGTTGAGATCCAAAACAGGGCGACAATTATCCCTTTAATCAAATTTGATTTCATACTTCGTTTTTTAAAAATTACATAAAATTTAGTATTGTATTAGTATCCTCATCAACGGAAAATGTAACCGGTATTAAATCATTTAATGGAAAAAGTATCAAAAATTAACCAAATGAATAAAATTCATAATTAATAATCGAAATAATGTAATAATGAAGCTTCGAAATGCGTTAAAGCGTTTTTTGGGAACAAATACTTTTATCCAGTCCCTCATAATGACCATAATTGGGCTCGACTTGATATCCTGATAATGTATACAGGTGCTTGGCAATTTCAAAATGGATGCTGGCTTCCAAAATAACAGGATGATATCCCTTTTATTCGCCCTGATTTCCAAGTAATCTAAGTTATTTTAGAATATCGGTCACGCTATTTATTATCGAGCCGCATCCTCTCTATTTCAAATCAAAGCTTTACGGGATACTTTTCCTCGGTGGTCTGGTCTGCAAAAAATAAACAAGATGCTGCCATGGACCTGGCGGCTTTTTCAAATTGTTCGTTCCACGTTCTATCGTCCAAAAGCAAAAAAGCCCCGGGACATTTCCCTGGGGCTTTTTAAACCTTAAATAGATGTATATAAAAACGATTACAATCTTTCACCATGCTGAGAGACATCCAGTCCGGCCTCTTCTTCTTCAGCACTTACCTGCATTGGAGTAATTAAGTTAACGATTCTAAGTAATAATGCAGTCCCAAAGAAAGCAAAAATCGAAACCACCACGATTCCTATTAAGTGTATAAAAAACAAGTTTGTTTCACCGAAATAAAGACCATTGCCAGTCGTATTGGCAGTATTAATTGCTTTGTGAGCAAAAATACCTGTCAACAACATACCCGACATACCGCCTACACCATGACATGGAAATACATCGAGCGTATCATCGATATTTGTTTTTGCATTTCTCCATTCTGCTACCAGATTACTGATGATGGCGCTTACAATGCCTATGGTAAGGGAATGCGTCAGACTTACAAATCCTGCTGCAGGAGTAATGGCAACCAATCCCACCACGGCTCCTATACAAGCACCCATGGCACTTGGTTTCCTACCCCGTACCGTATCGAAGATTATCCAGGTAAAGGCAGCCGCTGCAGATGCTCCTGTAGTAGTTGCCAGTGCGCTACCGGCTAATGCATTAGCTGCTAATGCCGATCCACCATTGAATCCCAACCAACCAAACCATAATAACGCGGTACCAAGTATAACGTACGTAATACGGGCTGGTTCGAGACCACCTTCCGTCCTGCTTTTAAAGAATAATGCCGAAGCTAAAGCGGCCCATCCTGCACTCATGTGTACGACTGTACCACCGGCAAAATCAAGCACTCCTTTTTTAAAGAAGTAACCATCCGGGTGCCAGGTCATGTGCGCCAGTGGTGAATAAATTAAAATAGACCAAAGGATAATAAATAATATATAAGATGTGAATTTTACCCTCTCGGCAAATGCACCAGTGATCAGGGCCGGTGTAATGATCGCAAATTTAAGCTGGTACATGGCAAAGATGACCAACGGTATGGATGGAGCCAAAGACCAGGGCTTATGGGCAAGGATATCGTCCATCATAAAGAAAGTCTTTGGATTACCGATGATGCCTCCGATCGTATCTCCAAAAGCAAGGCTAAATCCTACTACAAACCACAAGATCGTGATTACAGCCATGGATATAAAGCTTTGTGCCATGGTAGAGATTACATTTTTCTTCCGAACCATACCTCCATAAAAAAAGGCAAGACCTGGTGTCATAAATAAAACCAAAGCAGTCGCAGTAATCATCCAGGCTGTATCCCCTGAGTTTATTTCAGGACCAGCATAGACAGCGGCAGGAATGCTTGGAAAAATCAGAGTAAGTACTACGATAATGGTGAGAATCCCTAAGGGTATAAGTGCTAATTTTCTTGACATTGACATATGTTAGATCGTTTTTGTTGGCTCAAAACTAAACGGTCGTTTCAACCTACAAAATTCAAAATCATTGAAAACTTGTTTTTTCCAAATTATCTTAAAAATGATTAAAAAATTGATTATTTTAATGCTTAAAACTGATTTTTTACATATTTAGGCATTAAAAATGGCATTTTTAAAGTAAAAAATGTCAATTTCACAGAAAATTTGGTTATTCATTTTATACGTATTTTTAGGAAAAATACGCTCCAAAACATAAATTTTAATCGACCATAGGGGCTTTATATCAATGCCCGGTCTCATTCTATACTATACTCCGGCACATATCCTTTCACCCCCTTGTAATAATCCCATACTTTTTTCAATACGGCATCTACATCATCACCTGGCATGAAGGGTTCACTGTACGTCATCGTTTTATGCTCATAATCAAATTTAGCCATGACGATCGGCACGTTGGCTTTTTTAGCCATATAATAAAACCCTGATTTGAGAGAATCGACTTTTTTACGAGTGCCTTCCGGGGCAATAGCGATTTTGAGTTCTTTATGCACTCTGAAATAGTTGGCAACGGTATCGACCAGGTGAGTACTCTTAGTCCGGTCAACCGGCATACCTCCTAACCATTTAAAAATAAACCCATGCGGCGGCTTAAACAAGGTGTGCTTTCCCAAGAAGCGAATGTCAGAACCTTGACTACCACGCGTAAATAAGCCTACGATGACATCCCATCCGGACGTATGCGGTGCCACCGTAATGACTGCCTGGGGGATCGAGTTAATATCAAAACCTTCGATTTTCCAACCCGCAATTTTCCTGACCCCGTTCCAAAAGAGTTTTCTTAGCATTTGATGATCAAAAATAATCTAATTAATCATTAAACCTTAAGTCAATAATTAAGTCTAATCTTTAGATTTGATTTCTATTACAGCCAATACTCTGATGACGGATCTCGACATAGTACAAATGATGCAATCAGAAGGAAGTCGCAACACCGGCCTCAGACATCTGATGACGAAGTATCAGGAAAGACTGTATTATGTAATCAAAAACATCGCGGGAAGCCACGATGATGCGGATGATATCTTGCAAAATACCTTTATCAAAGCATATCGCAACATCGATCGTTTTGAATCACGATCCTCTTTGTACACCTGGCTCTATAAAATAGCAACCAATGAATCACTGAGTTTCAATAAATCGAAAATGCGAAAAGCCATTGTTCCCATTCCCGAATCAGGCTCGGCCCAACTCGGAAGCGTGGAAAATGAAAACCAGGAAGAAGAAATCCTGGAAAGACTGGCCAGTGCATTGAAAGAATTACCAGACAGGCAACGTCAGGTTTTCGAATTGAGATACTATCAAGAACTCAGTTATGAAGAAATTTCCGGAATGCTTTCACTGACGGAAGGGGCCCTCAAAGCATCTTATCATCATGCCGTTAAAAAAATTGAAGAATTTATCATCAATTCAACCACACTTTAAAATTAAAATCGAATGAAAGAAAAATCTACCTATACTGAATCAGACCTGGTTAAAAAGGAATTGGAGGAACTGTCTCCTTTTCTGCTAAAGGCCAAACAAAAAATAAAAGAAGATGAAGATATTCCATTCCGTTATTTCGAAACATTACCTGAAAAAGTAATCGACAGAATCACGGACGAAAAAGCCAATCCCGCATCCCTCCGGGATCAAATTATGCATCTCTTTGCTACCAGGAAAAGATATGTATGGGCATTTGCTACCCTATTTGTGGCAGCATTGGTCGGGACGCTTTTTTTATTAAAACCATCCCAGAGTGTCGAATCGCAACTTGCCAATATCGATGTGCACGATATCAAATTATATTTAGCTGCCCATGCTTCCGAGCTCGACGAGGATCAGCTTTTACAATTAACAAGGGATTTACATCCATCCAACGTATTACAATTATCTGATGAAGATATGAAAACAGTCCTGGACGAATATCTTTACCAAACTCAAAATGATGCCAACTAAACCTTTTATTTTATCAATCCGTCAAATTAAATTTACCAATTATGAAAAGCAATATATATAAATCGATCTTGTTTTTCTTCCTTGCTTTCACCTGTCTTTCCATTCAAAACGTTTATTCCCAAAGAGGAGAAAAGATCGAAGCGTTGCGCATAGCCTTTATTACCAATCGACTTTCGCTGACTTCCGTCGAATCAGAGAAATTCTGGCCTATCTACAATGATTACCGGAATCAGTTGGTTGAGGTTCGTCGTCAAACCAATCAGGAAATGAATCTCGAAGTCATGAGTGATGCTGAAGCTGAAAGAGCCATCCAAGCTGGAATTGATCGTATGGAAAAAGAGCTGATGCTCTTTAAAAAATTGGCAGCCGACCTCAGGCCGGTGATACCAGCCCGTAAGATTGCCTTACTCTCTAAAGTGGAACGCAATTTTAACGAGGAGTTATTGAAGCGAAGCCAAATACTGGAAGGCGCAGGCGGCAGGTTGAGGAGAAATTGATTTTTAAAATTTCTAGGTAAATTGATTCACTTTTCCGCTGCTGATTACATTTATCTTAGAATTACTTTATGCCTCGTCCTTTTTTCCTCATCGGTCACAATCCTAATTCTATGGCTGCCGTCGAAGCCTGTCTAGCCAATGGTGGCAACGCAATCGAACCGGATGTATATTACGAAGATGGAGAATACTATATGATGGAACTGGTACCTGTGATTTCAAAAATTTTCCCTCCTAAAAAAGGCCCTAAGCTGGAGGACTTCCTTACTGATCTCAAAAACCTGCTCGATCATAATACAGAATATAATCTTGCCTTGATCATTTTTGATACGAAAAACCTCGGAGATTGTAATATCAATGATTTAGCGGATCGAGTGAGAATGTTTTTTGTGAACGATTATCCGGGTGTCAGCATTGCTTTTACAACCGGCTCCCCAAAATACCTGTCTGGTTTTAATCCTTTTGTTGCAAAGACTCCATTGGAATGGGTGGGGATTGATGCCATCAGTAATGCGGACGATGCAGCAAGGTACTTTGATCAATTGAATAAAAACTATATTTATGGTAATGGCACCTCATTACCTTTGATTGCAGCTTCAGCGCCTGTGTATCGCGATCAGATCCATCGCGCGATACAACTACGCGACGATGGTCATCATCCACTTTTGCAGACCGTGTATGCTTATACTGTAAATGCTAAACCCTCCATGCGATCTTATCTAAGGGAAAAAGTCGATGGACTCATTACGGATAATGTCATTGAACTTACTGAAGTGTTGAAGGAGCCGGAATTTATAAATGAATACTATATGGCAAAGCCACAGATTCTCCAGGAAAATATTCCAATATAGCTGGAGGAAGATAATCTAATTACACTTTCGATCTTCGTGCGATCATTTGATCTATATCCGAAGTAAATTTAGATGCTGTAGGTGTATAGCCCGTTTTTCCTAAAGCTTTGATCTCGTATTGATTGGTCTTAGAATTTTTATCAAGATCAAAAACCCATATCGTAGGGTAACCCGTGATTTGAAATGCCTGCGCCAATTGTGCGTTTTGAGCCCTGATATTATCCGGAATCTCTTTACGACGGGGATAATCCAATTCCAATAAAATAACTTTTTTAGAAGCCCATTTTTTAAATTCATCCTGTGTGAAGACAGCCGCTGATAATCTATGGCACCAACCACACCAATCGGACCCGGTAAAATTGGCTAAAATGGGTTTATTTTGCTTTTTGGATTGTGCGAAGGCGTCATCGATACTGGTTAGCCAGCCTTCGTGCTCTGGCTTATACGCATTCTGACCTGCTGATTTTAAGCTAAATAATCCAACGAATAAAGTCAGGATAAATAATTTGCCGAACGAAGAGATTGATTTCATAAAATTCAAAATTAACAAGAAGACATTCCAAAATTACTAACTCTCGGAGATTCAGACGCAAAAATCAATTGATGATTGGTTAAGGTTTTTATAAATCGTGATTTTTCCTTTCAGGATGTACGATGGTTGAAAATACTCTTTCTGAGATTTTAGCGCTCAATATTCCATAACCTGCACCTGCTATGACATCGCTCATCCAATGTTTATTATTGAGCACTCGTAAAATACCTACCGCTGAAGCAACTGTATACGAAGCGATGCAAATCCATGGTTTTTTTTGTCCAAAAGTATCTGCAAACAAAGTCGCCGAAGAAAACGCCTGAGCAGTATGCCCACTCGGAAAGGCATTAATACGATTGGAATCGGGAGTTCGTACCCTGCTTATGGATTTAAGTAGTGGTACGGTAAAGGAAATAAAAATTTCATTGAACGCAATTCTTTTGTAAAAGAGATTCTGATCCGATTTTTTATCTATCGTTGAGAGGAGGCTGCCAATGAAGAATGGTGAAAACTGAAGGTAATCGTCCACATGAGTTCGAAAAGAAGGGAATTTTCTCTCCCTGTAGTGCTGGATGGCATCGTTGTCGATAATGTGTTTCGTTGCAATCGTGACGCCACCGATGGTCATGAGAGCAGCCGGAATAATATACTGATCAACTGGTGTAATCTTTTTAATATAACCCGATACCTGAGACGGATGACCCTCTTTGTACAAGGATGACATGCTGATTTGACCAAGTGCAAGAAAGCAATTCAGTGAAAAAATAAATGTCAATCTATATTTAAATGTACAGTCCATTAAAATTGGATGGTCTTGATTATTTTACTTGCCGGGGGTAAAGGATTCCAAACATCATGAATTGCCATGGCAGCTCCTATCGCGCTGGCCTGATGTACCTGGGAGGCGTAGATAGAATATTGAGGAAGTTTCCTGGATAGCAATTGTAAAAACAATGAGTTTTGTGAAAATCCTCCTTCGACATATAGATCGTACCTCGAGGAGTCAGGTATCACTTGCTGAATAGACCGGACTTGAATCCGTATTAAATCCTGAACCAGGACGATCATTGCATCAGCCCCATTTAAAAATTGAGACAATGCCCTTTGCTCAAATCCACTGCAGATCAATCCCTGACCATTGATATAGGACACATCATCATCCAAGTCGGGTTTTGCAGATAGGTCTATATTCATTCCCACCAACTCTTTCCTCGATACGTCAAAAAACCGAACTATTCTTTCGATCTGTGTTTCAAATTCATGACCTAAAAACAATCTTGAAGCTTTGACTGGTTTGCCTTCAAAACTCATATAACAAAGTCCATCATGCCCCAGATCATATTCAGTCAATGGTCTCGAATCAAATGGATTTAATGCAATACTCCAGGTACCCGTCGATAATAAAATGAATTTATTTCGTTTCAGTTTTAAATAAGGTATCAGGGCGGCTGAACTGTCATGCAATCCGATACCAATATTCAACTCTTTATTTCCGTATTTGGCTTTCGTCACCAAATCGCTATTGACTAATGGAGGCAATACAGGCTCCAAACCTTCCTGTATAATCCAGTCATGATATTGATTCTTTGTAAAATCCCACAGCAAAGTATGACAACCAATGCTGGTCTTATCGCTGCATGCTTTCCTTGAAAAAAGGTAACTCAGATATAAAGGCAAGTGCAAAGCATATTTCACCCGATCCCATAGATCCGGTTTGGAATATTTTATCCTGTACAACTGCAATCCGGAATTTAAACAACCCATCCAGGGAGAGGCAGTCTTCAAAGACAGTTTGCTTTGCGGACCATAAGCTTGAAGAAATTTTTTCTGTATTCCGGCATCCAGAGGCTTCAGATAATTATATAGAGGAGCAATGGGCGTTCCATCGTTGCCTATCAAAACAAAACTTGCACCGTAGCCGGAAAATTGCAAGGTACGGATATCGTAATCTTCGTTTTTCAATAAGGAATCCACGATTTCGATACACCATCGGCTGAGCTCATTGATATTTTCGCAGGGAAAGCCATCTTCATCCGCAATTTCAGTGATTGCATGACTATGTTCATATAAAACATCGTAATCCTCATTAAGGATCAACGCTTTTTTATTGGTCTTACCTATATCCAGTACCAGTATGTGAGACATGTCTCAAAGATCTAAAAATGGGTTTAAAAAAGGTTATCAAATTCAATTGATTTATATTCAAACAGTCACTGACAAACTTCTAAATATCATCGCATCTTTGCACCAGCTCATGCGTTTACGAACAGAAATAAAAATAATACCATCATCCGGTAAAGTCCATTATTCTGATCAATTGTTCTGCATAGGGAGTTGTTTTACGGAGCATATCCATCAAAAGCTTCTAAATGGATTTTTTAATTCACATAGTAATCCATGTGGTATTGTATACAACCCTGCCAGCATTGCGGACCAGGTGGATCGCATCGTGAATCAAACGTGGTTTACTTCCGATGATCTGATACAGGATCATGAGCTGTTTCACGGACTATTTCATCACGGTGATTTTTCATCATTAGATGAGCAGGAAGCTTTACAGAAAATGAATCATGCTCTCAGCCTGGCTTATCAAAAAATGATTCAAAGCAAATGGATCTTGATCACACTCGGTACGTCCATCGTGTATCGGCACATCGAAAAAAACAAGATTGTAGCAAATTGTCACAAGATCCCTGGTCATCAGTTTCATCGCTTTTTTTTAGAGGTAGACGAGATGGTCCGGCGCCTTTCAACCATGATGGAGGGTATCGATAAATTACTGCCAGGCATCCATCTGATTTTCACGATTTCTCCCATTCGGTATCTGTCCGAAGGCTTTACAGAAAATTCAAGGAGTAAAGCCAGATTAATACTGGCTATCGAAACCATCTGTAAAGTATTTCCGCAAGCCACTTACTTTCCTGCTTACGAAATTGTATTGGATGATTTGCGTGATTACCGGTTTTATAAAGAAGATTTAATTCATCCCAATGATCAGGCTGTACAATACATTTGGGAAAAATTTATGGACACTTATTTTGATGAGGAGACTGCACGGGTGTGGAATGAAATGAATAAATTAAACAATGAAAAAAATCACCGGAGCTTGCATCCGGACACGTTGGCTCATAAAAAATTCACTTCATTACTGGAGGGAAAATTGAACGCCGCGCGAAGGAGCTATCCTGAATTAAATCTATAAAACTAAAATCAAACTGGATGATCTGGGGATTGAAATTCAAAATAACTGAAGCAGATATTAGAGACATTCGCCTTCGGCCTTGCATGCATCTGCAATCTGGCTGGTCAATGGCTCATTTCTTTCGCTAATTATTTTTTGCAGAACTTCTGTAAAATATTCCACGGGCTGAGCGCCGGAAACAGCATATGCCTCGTCAAAAACAAAAAAAGGCACTCCCGAAATTCCCATTTGCCTGGCTTCATAAATATCCTGGTTGACTTTATACGCGTACTCCTCCTTATGCAATGCTTCGTTGACCTCTTCCATGGTCAAACCAGCTTCTATTCCCATCTCCATTAATGTTTCAGGATCATTAATATTTTTCCCATCTGTAAAATAGCTTTTGAATAAAATTTCCTCCAGCAGGTTCCCAAGGTCTTTAGTTTTGGCAAACTGGAGAACCCGGTGTGCATTAAATGAATTCGCTATAATAGTTTTTTCAAAGTGATAATCCAAACCGGCATGCTGTGCCATCTGGGTGACCCGTTGATGTAATGTAACCGAATGTTCGTATGACATGCCTTTGATTTGAGATAGATATTCGTATGCATTTTGTTTCACCGGCATGTGCATCGGAATATCCGGGTTGAGCTGGAAACTTTTATACTCAATTTCCACTTTGTCAGTCAAATGATTCTGGGATAAGGCAGCCTCCAGATGTCTCTTGCCAATGTAACAAAAAGGACATTGGACATCCGACCAGATATTGATTTTGAGCTTTGACATGGGTGATTAAACAAATCATGAGTCTAAAAAGTTTATGGTGGGATGGACTTCAACCGTTGATCCTAAGCTGAAGCCCATCCTACATCCAATGGCTGTTAAAAGTAAATTTTAGCCTTTTTTAGCCTTTTTCTCTGCGCGCTTCTCTTTGAGAGATTTAGCAGGAGCCTTTTTTGTTTCCTTTTTTTGATCGTGACTTTTAGACATATTAGATTTATTTTTAATGTGCTAATTTACAAGAAGCATCTTAATTTTAAAAGCATCAGGATCATGAAAATTATTTGGCTTTGCTTTAGTTTATTCTTTATGACCGGGATCAATGGTCAGATTTTAGTTAATAAAAATCATAGGTTTCTCCAGGATAAATCCGGAAAACCTTTCTTTTGGTTGGCGGATACAGATTGGGAATTATTTCATCGACTTACCAGGGAAGAAGCTGGCATCTTGATTAAAACCAGAAGCTCACAAGGATTCAATGTATTACAAGCAGTTGCACTTGCAGAGTTTAATGGATTGCATCAACCAAACCGATATGGTGATATTCCACTGATCCATGATGATCCTACGCACTTGAACATCACTCCGGGCAATGATCCCTCCGATTCGATAGCGTATGACTATTGGGATCATTTAGATTATATCATTCAATTAGCAGCTAACTATAAAATGTATATTGGTTTGGTGCCGACCTGGGGTGATAAGGTTGCTCATTTATGGGGCGACGGGCCCATTATATTTAATGAATCAAATGCAAAGGCTTATGCTTCCACCTTGGCAAAAAGATATAAAAACCAATGGAATATCATTTGGATATTGGGCGGAGATAGGCCACCTGGAAAGTATACAGGCAATGATCAGGTGGAATACGATCATCGGCCTGTCTGGAGAGCCATGGCGAATGCTATCTTAAAGGAAATTCCCAATGCATTCATCACCTACCATCCTTCCGGTGGAAAGTCGAATGCCACATCGACTGCATTGCAAAATGAATCATGGCTTGATCTGAATGCATTCCAGTCTGGACACGGCAGCCGGGAAGCCGATTCCTGGAATTGGACCAGATCCGATTTGTCTTTAACACCTCCTAAACCAACACTCGATATGGAGGTATGTTATGAAGATCATCCCGTCAATCCCTGGGACGGCAAATGGACGAGGGCAAGAGGATATTTCCATGCTTATGATGTGAGAGCTCGTATGTACAGGGGCATATTTGCCGGTCAATGTGGTGTGACGTATGGGCATCATCATGTTTGGCAGTTTATGAATGCGAATTTAAACCCAGCCATCAATACGGGCGATACTATTATTCCCTGGCAAAATGCCATCCGGAGTGAAGCTGCTACGCAAGTCATTCATTTAAAAAACCTAATAACAAGCAGGCCTTATTTTGATCGGGTCAATGATACCAGTTTAATCGTATCTAAAATCGGTAATACGTATAAAGACCGGTTGGAATGTATACGTGCGCAAGATAAAAGTTTTGCTATGATTTATTCCCCGACTCCGTCACCTGTACAAGTTGATTTAAACAAAATATCGGGTAATAAGAAAGTAGGATGGTATTACGATGTCAAATCAGGTGAGGCCACCAGGATCCCTATGAACTACCACCAGGGAATTTATGAATTTGTTGCGCCTAAGAATGTGATGGATTGGGTATTGGTGATTGATAATATGGAAAAGAAATACCGAAAGCCTGGTTCTATATACTAGTAATCGTGCAATAGGACCTATATGGTTTAATAAGCGCAAATTCGTTACATTAGTGGCAATATGAATTTAAAATCCTTAATCATCATCGCCATTTTTGGCTGTATTACAAGGCTGGTTTATGCACAACCAGATGCACCGACCGGATACTGGTCAGCAAAATGGATCGTGCCACCGGATGCAGACCCTAAAGCATATGGAATTTATCATTTCCGTAAGTCTTTTGAGATAAGCCATCTGCCCTCAAATTTTTTTATACACATCAGCGCAGATCAACGGTATAGATTGTTTATCAATGGCAAAACCATCGGTTTAGGTCCTGCGCGAAGTGATCCACAACACTGGATGTATGATACGTATGACCTGGCACCTTATTTAGTAGCCGGCAAAAATGTTTTGGCTGCCTTAGTTTGGAATATGGGTGAGCAAACTCCTTATGCTCAGATGACCTCACAAACAGGTTTCATTGTGCAAGGTCACGGGGAAAGTGAAAAAATAGTCAATACCGGATCCACCTGGAAAGTTTATAACGACCTTGCTTATAAACCAGTTATCAATGATATCGCAAAACTAAGAACCTATATCGTAGTGGGTGCCGGAGATAAAGTCGATGCCAGTAAATATCCATGGAATTGGGAAACGAAAGACTATGATGATACCGCATGGCCAAATGCAAAAAATACCTGGTTCGCAGCCAAGACCAGGGGCTTTGGCAGTGATGGAAACTGGATGTTGGTAGCTCGTAGCATTCCAATGATGAAAGAAGAGTTAGTTCGCATTCCAATGATTCGAAGAGTTGAAGGCCTCGAAATTGGAAACAATACATTTATAAAAGGGAATAATCCGCTAAAGGTTCCTGCAAATAAAAAAGTATCCATCCTGCTTGATCAGACGCACCTTACAAATGCCTACCCTCAACTGTTGATCAGTAAAGGAAAAGGCAGCACGATTAAAATTTCTTATGCCGAAGCCTTGATGGATTCCAGGCGACAAAAAGGACATCGCGATAGCATCCTTGGAAAAACATTGCAAGGTTTTGATGACTATTTTATGCCAGACGGTGGTATCCAAAGAATGTTTAGACCCTTGTGGTTCCGTACGTATCGCTATGTACAATTGGAGATTGAGACTAAAGATGAATCTTTGGCCATCGATGATTTTTATGGTGTCATGACCGGGTATCCGTTTAATTTAAATTCTTCTATTACTACCAATGATCCTGCTTTGAAAAAAGTATGGGATGTGGGATGGCGTACGGCTCAGTTATGTGCCGCTGAGACGTACTTTGACTGCCCTTATTATGAACAATTGCAATACACAGGCGATACCCGGATACAGGCTTTGATCTCCCTGTATCTTACCGGTGATGACCGATTGATGAAAAAAGCAATCAACGATTATAATAACAGTCGATTCTCCGATGGACTTACACAAAGCCGATATCCTTGCAACGACATGCAGGTGATTCCACCGTTTTCATTGTTTTGGATAAGCATGATCTACGATTACTGGATGCACCGGCAAGATGATACCTGGATTCAATCACTGCTCAATGGTATGCGCGATGTCATCGATTGGCACGAACAAAGACTCGGGGCCAATGATATGAACGGATATCTGGATTGGTGGAATTTTGTGGATTGGGTTTGGGATAGTGGCACTCCCGTCGGCAGAGACGGATCCAGCGCCATCCTGACATTACAATATGTCTATACTTTACAACAAGCTGAGAAAATATTCAGATACTATGGCCGCCCTCACGATGCGGATCATTATTCGGAGTTAGCAAAGCGATTGGCTAAAGCAACCTATTCACAGTGTTTTGATACCAACAAAGGCATCCTGGCTGATAGCCCGGCCAGGAAAAACTTTAGCCAACATGCCAATATCTGGGCTTTGCTTACCGATGCAATTCCAACAGAGAAACAAAGATCCGTATTGGAACATGTATTGCATGACACCGCTGGTATTGTTCAGGCTACTTTTTATTTTAAATTTTATTTATTTGAATTATTGAAAAAGATGAATGCCGGTGATGAGTTTTTACCATTGTTACAGCCATGGCATCAAATGATTCAATATGGACTCACCACTTTTGCAGAAAAGCCGGAGCCGGTGCGATCGGATTGTCATGCCTGGAGTGCTTCCCCAGACTATCAATTATTATCTATTGTGGCCGGAGTAAATCCTTCGTCCCCCGGTTTTAATCAGGTATCGGTAAAACCATATCTCGGAAAACTTACAGACGTAAATGCGGACATTATTCATCCTCAAGGCAAAATTCATACTTTATTTAAAAAGTCCGGTACCGGACTCCATGCCGAAATACATCTACCGGGAACACTTACCGGGAGTTTTACCTATCATCAAATAATTTATCCACTGCATTCCGGTGTGAATACCTATGACATCCAATAACGAATATAAGCCCCCCGAAATCAGTCAGAATACCCCGATCGACGAAATTGATCGCATCTATGCATTGCAGCAATCGAATATCAAAATTCAATCACAAACCAAGATCAGTGAAAGAATCAGGAAGATAAAATTATTGAGAAACGCCGTCCTAGAGCATCGTGAGCAATTAAAAGAAGCGATGTTCCTCGATTATAACAAACCGGGTTCCGAAGTAGATCTTGCAGAAATGCTTGTTTTTCTCAATGAACTCAAATACTGCATACGGAATGTAAAGCAATGGACGCGTAAACAACATGTAGGCACTCCCTGGTTTTTATTAGGAGCCAATAGTTATATAGTACAGGAAGCAAAGGGTCATTGTTTGGTTATTTCTCCCTGGAACTATCCCATTCACCTGGTATTGGTCCCATTGATGTATTCTTATGCAGCCGGTAATGTCACGATGATTAAACGTTCCGAGTTTACACCCAATACCAGTAAACTCGTTGAAAAAATCATTACTTCTGTATTTGACCAACAGGA
>CALMKY010000474.1 GCA_937867195.1 uncultured Saprospiraceae bacterium
AATGATTAAGCTGATCAGTGAGGTGAAATTTGTCATCAGCGACAGTGGTGGAATCCAGGAAGAATGTGCATCCTTTCGCAAGAAAATATTGGTATGCCGAAATACCACAGAAAGACCTGAAGGGATTGAAGCCGGGTTTGCCAAATTGATTGATACGGATATCCTCAATAACTATTCTTGGGCATTGAATGATCCAGCCTGGAATGGTCAAAATCCATATGGAGACGGGCAGGCAAGTAAACGCATCGTAACGCAGATAAAAGGATATCTTGCGGTCTGAAATGAAACCTTTCATTCGATTTGTATTGCCAGCCTATAACGAGGGAGAAAATATCGTTTCGTTGCTCGATAAAATCAATAATTTAACTGTAAATCATAATATAAGCGTAGTGGCGGTAAACGATGGTAGTCAGGACGATACATTATTCATATTACAATCCTACACCAGGTTCCAGGTTGTCACTGTCAATCATCTGAAAAACACAGGGTTAGGCCAGACTTTATTCGACGGATTGAAAGAAGCAGCTGAGCTATCCGGGGATGATGATGTAATCGTTACCATGGATGCAGATGATACCCATGATCCGTCACAGGTAGAGGCAATGTTACTTGTGATGTCCCGTGATCAGGCTGATATCGTGGTGGCTTCGAGATTCAGAAAGGGGGCAGAAATTTACGGACTAAAACCATGGCGAAAAATATTGAGCTATGGAGCCGCATTAATCTTCATAACTTTGCGGCCTTCCAGGGGATTAAGAGATTATACCTGCGGATATAGATTGATGAAAGCATCAGCTCTGAAAAAAATGATTGGTCAATATGGGGATCAATTGATTACTGAAAATGGTTTTGCTGCTACAGCGCAATTTATCCTTCGGGCCAGAAAGATGAAAATGAAATTTGCTGAAATTCCTTTGTTGCTGTATTATGACCGCAAACTGGGAGTAAGTAAAATGAATATACTCAAGACTATCCAACGCAGCCTGATGCTTTGCTTTCGCGATCTGGTTTGACAATTAAAAAATTTATTTTCTTAATAATAGACATGTTTAATAAAATTGTACTCATTGTATTTGGATTGATGACGGTAAGCCTTGCCTGTAAAAATGCCGAACAGAAAGGGAATATTCATATTTCGGGCCAGATTAAAGGCTGCCCGGATGGTAAGGGTCATTTATATCGAATGTTTACCGAAGACTCCACCTTGACAGACAGTTTTGATATCAAAGCTGGTGTGTTTGCCTTTGCGATCAACGACGACAAGACCCGGTTGGCGAATTTATTATTACCCGATGGGCAATTTGATATATGACATTTAAAAGTTTTTTTAGTATTTTCGGAATAACATACGCAGTTATATGCTAATTTTTTACT
>CALMKY010000475.1 GCA_937867195.1 uncultured Saprospiraceae bacterium
TTATTTTACCTGGCAGCCTGTCTTGCGATGAGCAGTACTGCTATTGTTGTAAAATTATTGTACAGTAAATTTGAACTGGATACGTTGGCTGGACGCATTTCTCTTGGTATCCTGGTGTTTCAGGACTTATGGGCCATTATATTGTTAGGAATACAACCCAATCTGAATCATCCCAGCTTCATTACTATTTTGTTATCATTTGTTAAAGGGATCCTGCTGGTGATCGTAGCTTTGATGATAAGCAAATACATTTTGCCCAGATTGTTTAAATCAATAGCCAAATTGCCGGAGCTTATGCTCGTGTCCTCCTTGGCCTGGTGCTTCATCGTGTGTGCGGGGGCTGCTTTGATCGATCTATCGGTCGAGACAGGTGCTTTGATCGCGGGCATTGCGATATCGACATTCCCCTACAATCTCGATGTCATAGCCAAAGTGGTCAATATCCGTGATTTTTTTATCACATTATTTTTTGTTTCTCTTGGCATGCAGATTCCCAATCCACTGGATAACCTATCAATACTCAGTATGGCCGCGATCGCGTCCGGATTCTTGATAGTATCGAGGTTTTTGGCTGTGTTTCCGGTATTGTATTCGCTTAAAAATGGCATCCGGATAAGTTTACTCACCTCCATCAATCTCGGCCAAATCAGTGAGTTTTCATTGGTGATTGCGTCCTTGGGTGTCAGTTTAGGTCATATTTCGGGTATTACCTTATCCATCATCGTTTTTGTATTTGTCATCACCTCGGTCCTGTCAACCTATATGATCAAATACAATGATCGATTACAGAAAAGGATAGGTTCCTGGCTCAAAAAATTAAAACTAAAAGAGATCGACACCATAGAAAGCAACGAAGACGACGATAAAGATAAAGAGATCGCTCTGTTAGGATTTTACCGCACGGCCAGCTCAATCCTGAATGATATCATGCATTTGAATATTGAAGAAGGTAGAAATCTAAAACAAAAGCTAGTCGTTGTCGATTTTAATCCGGAGATCCACACTGCACTGAATACCATGGGTATCAAAGTTGTTTATGGAGATATCAGTCATATGGATACACTGCATCACGCCGGCCTGCATAATGTAAAGATTATAATTTCTACCATTCCGGATACCATTTTAGTCGGGACCAATAATCTCAAGATCATCAGTCATATGAAAGAGATAGCACCCACTGCCTTTATTATCGTGACGGCTGAAAATGTTGAGAACGCATTAAAAATGTATGATGCCGGTGCTGATTATGTCTTCTTGCCCAGGATTTTAGCATCGCAGCGAGTATTGGAGGTATTAAAAATGTTGCAAGCCAATGATCATGCTGCCATCACTGCGCTGGTAAGAAACGAATTTGAAATGTTGCAGACCAGAATCGAGCTCATCGATTGATAAATTATCAGGCCTTCTGTTAGCAGTCAGGGGTGAAGTATTGGGTTTATTATCCATAATCCTTATGTTTGGATTTATTGTCTTTTTCTCTTTATATAATAGTTAAATAATATGTAGAAATATATGTTTTTGTTAACTCAAGGGTATGTGTTATGAGCTAACATTAGCTTTTAAATCCTTCGTATGCTATTATATGAATACGAAAAATTTGCTTTATGTGCTCTGTTTGATTGAATGCTTTATTTTTACGAATCGTACAATCAATGCACACCCAAAGGCGCAGGGAATATGGTCGTTAAGTATTGGAATTTTAATATCCATATTAATGATGTATTCTCACCGGATGAAGCGTTTAAAGCTAAAATATTATTATATCTGGAAAGCCGTTATTTTTTTTGTGATCAGTGTATGGTTTGGAGTCCATCTTCACCAATTGTTTGACAAGTTTCCTTTGGATTATACAAAGGCTGATATGCTTCCTGTAATTGAAATTATGTGTCAACGATGGCTACACCATGATCCAGTGTATTCCATCATACCAGAAATATGGAATGGAGTAAAACCACCTTATTTGCCGCCCTGTGGATGCCCTTTATCATAGCGACTATTTTTTCGGTAGATATTCGATGGATACCCTATTTTTTTGTCGTGATCCCTCCCTTCCTAATTATGGTTACAAATCCATCATCCGATTTGCTTGGTTCGATCATTGTGTTGATTTGTTTTTATTTATTGT
>CALMKY010000476.1 GCA_937867195.1 uncultured Saprospiraceae bacterium
TCCTAAGCCTGCCATGACCAATTGCTTCAATAAATACATTTCTGTATTCCCACGATAATATCTATATGCCATACTTCCCGTCGCGCTGTACACGGCCAATAATCCAAACATGATGAGCAATCCGATGATCAACCACATCACCTGGTCACCTTTCCATTCTTTTTTTGCTGTGATTTGCTGCAACATCGTATTATCTGATTTTAAGGGTTATGATGGAAATGACTGCTAACAATACAGCGACGATCCAAAATCGATTGACTATTTTTTGTTCGTGATAGCCGGATTTTTGATAATGATGATGCAACGGAGACATTTTGAAAATCCGTCGTCCTTCCCCGTATTTTTTCTTGGTATACTTAAAGTACGATACTTGCAATACGACACTTACATTTTCTATGAGGAATATACCGCACAATACAGGAACTAATAATTCTTTGCGCAGTACGATGGCCAATGTGGCGATGATACCACCCAGTGCAAGACTTCCGGTATCGCCCATAAACACTTGAGCCGGATAACTATTCCACCATAAGAATCCTATACAAGCACCTACAAAACAAGCGGCATAAATCACCAACTCGCCGGAATTGGGAATAAAATAAACGTTTAAGTAATCTGCCAGAATGGCATTACCACTGACGTAGGCAAATATAATTAATGTAAATCCAGCAATGGCGGAAACACCCGTTGCCAGTCCATCCAGTCCATCGGTCAGGTTGGCTCCATTGGATACGGATACAATGACCAGGATGACCATCAATATATAGACAAAGGGAGTAAGGTTCTTACCGCGGGTACCGATCCACGAAACGAGTTTTGAATAATCAAATACATTTCCTTTGATAAATGGCACGTTGGTCGACAAGGCACGCGCATGGACCAATTGCTGATTATTATTTGGCAAATTTTCTTTAGGATATACTTTATTCACAATTTCATATCCCGATTGGTTCGCCTCTGTTTCGGATAGCCTAATCAAGACATTTTTATTGTACATCAAGGTTAGTGCCACCACCAATCCGCATACGATTTGTCCAGCCAGTTTGGTCCTGGCTTTCATACCTTCCTTATTTTTCTTAAATACTTTGATATAATCGTCCAGGAATCCAATGATGAACAACCAAATCGTGACAAACAACATAAGCAATACATAGACATTGTTCAATCTTGCCCATAATACACAAGGAATGACGATGGACATGATGATGATCACACCTCCCATGGTAGGAGTTCCTTTCTTTTCCATCTGACCGTGTAATCCAAGATCGCGAATGGATTCACCAATGAGTTTTTTCCTGAGTGCATCGATGATGCGGCGGCCAAATAAAATAGAAATGATGAGTGAAAATATCAATGCTCCCCCGGCTCTAAACGAGATGTATTTGAACAACCCACCACCGGGTATATCAAAGTGACTGTTTAAATATTCGAATATATGATAGAGCATTTTATATTTTATGTTTTTTCTTCTTTCGGCATGATTATTGAAAAACAGGAAAGCGGGGTAAGATTTCACTTTTGATACCATCGCCCGCTACGCCTGTTAAAACCAACCTGAGAATGATAATTAACTTGTTGTAAGCCTTCGGCTTGTTGTATTTAACCACTTAAAGCACTAAAAAGCACTAAGTATTTCAATTCAGCTTTCCAGTGGGCATATAGTGGCTTTAATAAATTCAAATTGTCTAGGAGAAATGAAAAGACGTTTCTTATCATTTATTTATTCTCAGTGTGATGCTTCGTATTCTCCGTGGTAGTTCATTTTCTAAACTATCATTTCCTCCAATAATACTTTATCATCGAAAGGGAATCGTTGACCTTTTATTTCCTGGTAATTTTCATGGCCTTTGCCGGCAACTAAAATAATATCACCAGAGATATTTGCCATCGAGGCTGCCATTTTGATTGCTTCTTTCCTGTCCGCATTGCGGAGTACTTTTTTCTTATCTTCTACCTCCAGACCCGCAACCATATCATCCAGTATTTGATTGGGATCTTCACTGCGAGGATTATCACTGGTAAGAATAACCAGATTGCTTTTCTCGACGGCAATCTTCGTCATGATCGGCCGCTTTGTCTTATCACGATCACCCCCACAGCCAACGACGGTGATAATCCTGGCTTCTGGGTTTTTGAGCTCCTGGATCGTGTCCAGTACATTCATCAATGCATCGGGTGTATGAGCATAATCCACTATACCTAAAATTTTTTTAGCTGCATTGTATACTGTATCAAATCTCCCATCCACGGGCATGAGATTGGATAATCGTTCTAACACCTCGGTCGAATCAAATCCCAACTGGACAGCTGCTGCATACACACCGATAAAATTGTAGGCATTAAATGCACCGACCAGTCTACTGTGTACTTCTACTCCATTGATATCCAATATTAAACCCTGCAAGGTATTGGCCTTGATTTTGCCTTTGTACTCGCACATCGTCTTCAATCCGTAGTACAATACATGCGCTTTACAATTTTGAACCATGACCGGTCCATTCTTATCATCTTTATTAATGATGGCAAAGGCATCACTTGCCAATGAATCAAAGAATGACTTTTTAGCATATAGATAGTTTTGGAAAGTACCGTGATAATCGAGATGATCGTGCGTGATGTTGGTAAAGATCCCGCCTGCAAATTTCAATCCGGCGACTCTGCCTTGAACCATGGCATGACTGCTCACTTCCATAAAGGCGTAAATACATCCTGCCTCTACCATGTCTTTGAGCAATTTATTGATGCTGATGATGTCCGGCGTGGTATGCATGGTATACAACTCCTGATCATGGATATAATTTTTGATCGTACTCAGAAGACCTGTTTTGAAACCCATCGATTTCATCAATCGATAGAGTAATGTAGCCGTCGTGGTTTTTCCATTGGTACCCGTAACCCCTACCAGCTTCAATTTTCTGGTCGGATGGTCAAAAAATTGATCTGCAAGAATCCCTGCGGCGATCGAACTATTTTCTACCCGGACATACGCTATATCATTCGACAAGGTATCCGGAAATGATTCGCACACAACGGCTTTGGCACCTGACTCTATGGCTTTTGGTATATAGGTATGACCATCGGATGAAACTCCCTTGATTGCAATAAACACAGAGTCAGGTGTGATCTTACGCGAATCTATCTCGACTGCTTTTACTTCAAAGTCAACGATTCCCTTCTTGTCAATGAACTTTACCGATCTTTCAATCTCACTCCACTTCATCGTCATCCCATTGTCAGATCTATCGTTTGTCCCAATAGCTTAGATCCCGGGGTGATGGATTGAGATCTTACTCGACCATGTCCCTGTATCCTTACTTTGAGCCCTTTATTTTCCAATATGAATAATGCATCTCTCATACCCATGCCTCTTACGTCGGGTACTTCTTGCGAGACGGCATTTGCACCGCTTACCTGGAGTTTTTCATTCTCCGGATGTACGATGGCCCATTCATTAATACAATTATTTTCAAATGGGGTACCGGCATAGTGCAATATGGTTTTTAAATCATTGGCATATCCTCCACCTCGAACCTGGGAGTTAGGAATGTCAATATCCATTTTGGTTACTTCCTGTGGAAGAATGAATTTGGATGAAATGCAATAATCAGCAATCTCTCTGAATACAGGCAAGGCCGTCGACCCTCCATAATATCCATTCGATTTAGGTTCGTAGATCACTACCATCACACTGTACACCGGCTCATCGGCAGGAAAAAAACCCACAAAAGATGCCTGGTATTTTTTTCCTTCATTTATATCACCTTTATAATAATTAGTGACCGCAGTCCCGGTTTTACCTGCAACGGTATAAAGCGGATTCCGAAGAGATCGGGCGGTACCAAAACTATCCTGAGAGGTGGATTTAAGCAAATCCAATGCAAAATTGAGTGTGGCGGCCGATGCAATCTTAGTATCCAATACTTCAGGTTCAATAGTCTGAATGGGGTCGGCATATTCGAGGATTTGCTTGACAATCTGAGGTTTCATCATGCGGCCTTTGTTTGCAACTGCGTTGTAAAAAGTCAGCATCTGCATGGGCGTCAAGGTCAATTCATACCCGTGCGCCATCCATGGAATGGATGTACAAGACCAATGCTGATCCGCATTATATGCCTGTTTGATAAATGGATTGGGTTCACCCTCAAGGTCTACTCCGGTAGGCTTGTCAAGATGGAACTGACGAAGGCGACTGATAAATTTTTTCGCATTCCTTTCATAATATTTTTTTGCTGTCAAAGCAGTCCCTACATTGGATGATACAGCAAAGACCTGCTTCATGGTAGGATTGGAATATTTTATATGATCTGAAGCGTCTTCAATTCTTTTATCACATAGGTTCACTGCACCTCCGTTTATATTTACCCGGTCTTCCGGGGATATATAACCATCTTCAAACAGCGACATCATCGTAGCCAGTTTAAAAGTAGAGCCCGGCTCTGTCGCCATACCAACAGCATAATTGTAATATTCGTCGATATCGTTTTCTGATTTAGTGAGATTCGCCATGGCCTTAATGGCACCGGTCTTTACCTCCATGACGATGGCAGTACCGCCCAAGGCATCATGATGTGCTATGGATTTATACAATGCCTGTTCAGCGATGTCCTGAAGATCGATATCAATATTTGTGATAATGTCTTGCCCTCTTTTGGGTTCAAAATCGCTGATATCATCGATGGGCACCCAAATATCATGGGCTACTTTTTGGACTAATCGACTGCCTTTCTCTCCACCCAATACTTTATCATAATACCCTTCAAGTCCTATTGGCTTTGCTCCTTCCCGTACGGAACCCAATGAACGGGCTGCCAACATCCGGTAAGGTCTTTCACGACGGGATTTTTTTACAAAAATCAAACCTCCTTTATTTTTGCCCAATCTGAACAATGGAAATTTTTTTATTAATTCCATTTGCGAATAGCTTACATCGTCTTTGAGCATAAGGTACCGGTTACCTGCCGATCGTTCTCGGTATAGTAAATCTCTGAAACCTCTTTCCGATATCGTAGGATCTACATAATGTGAAAGACAATAAGCAAGTGAATCTACATGTTGGACGAATAATTTAGCATCGACTCCTTTGACATCCATGCGTACATCAAATAAAGGTACTGACGTCACCAACAGTCTTCCATCGCAGGAAAGAATATTTCCCCGCTCCGCTTCGATCGGTTGATGGCGTACATAAAGGCTATCACCGCGCATTCGCCATCGATCACCCTCGAGGATGCCGATCTGCACCACTCTGCCGAGTATAACAAAGCCTATCAGCACAAAAGCGATGAATACGATATATGTCCGTATGATGATTTCGTCTTTCACCGGATTTAATTCTTAATCAGTTTTTTGTTTGATGAATATTGTGAATAACCAAGCTGTTGATCTTTGAGATCGTTCGCCAATTGAGTTGGTGATGAAGAAAACAAAAACTCAGATTTGAAAGACATATAATGCCATCTCAACTCTTTGATTTCTTCACGCAATGAATGGATTTGTCTTACTTTCTTTTCTGCAGCGTGTGCATTGGCAATGTAAAACAAAGCCAATACTCCTGAGAAATAGATAAATTTAAGATTCTTGGATACAAATTGTCCTCCAAGAAATTGTTGAATCTTATTTTGAGACCTGTCCATAAATATGCATTTAATAAACCAGTTAAAATCCAGGATGTAAAAACCTGACTCTAAACGGGTTTGAAGTTTTCTTATTTAATTTTTTTCTGCTTATCTGATGTGGAGTATATAAATAACCACAACTAAAAAATCAGAAAATATTTGCAGTCTTTACCGCTGACTTTTCAGCGATTCGTAGTCGGGCACTGCGTACCCGGTAGTTTTCTTTTACTTCTTCTTCTTTCGGCAATAATGGTTTTTTGGTTATTGCCGTATAATAGCTTTTCTTATTTCCATATTGATCCTGAATGACGTTGCCTTCGACATTCCCTGATTGAATCACATGCTTCACCATGCGATCTTCAAGTGAGTGATACGATATGATGACCAATCGACCTCCCGGTTTGAGCAATTGCTCAGCATCTTCGAGCATGGACTGTAAAGCTCCCATCTCATCATTGACAGCAATGCGCAGTGCCTGAAATAGTTTGGCCAAATATTGATTTACCGGTCCTATTGCATAAGGAGTCACGATCTGCACAAATTGCCCGATGGTCTGCAATTTATTTTTCTTGCGATAATCCAAGATGGCTGTAACCACTTTATTTGCATTCCATATCTCACCATACTTCTTAAAAATGTCCTGGAGAGTATTACCATCTTTCTGGTTGAGGTAGACTGCAGCTGACATGTCCATATCCTGATTCATCCTCATATCGAGTGGCATGGCCAGCTCTTTATGTCTGAATGCAAAGCCACGGTCAGGATCATCCAGTTGATGAGATGAGACACCCAGATCGGCTAATAGTCCGTCAACGGTTCCAATTTCGTAGTATCGTAAAAATCTGCGAACATACCTGAAATTAGAATGGATTAATGTAAATCGAGGATCATCGATCTTATTGCGAATGGCATTTTCGTCCTGGTCAAAAGCGATCAGTCGACCTTTGTCGCCGAGCCGGCTAAGGATCGCACGCGAATGCCCTCCTCCGCCAAAAGTCACATCTACATATATACCATCGGGTTTGATGTTCAAACCTTCGATGGTCTCCCGAACCATGGCCGGGATATGATATTCACTCAAGCTGTCTGTATTGAAGATTGAGCTAATGGATTTCTCCCAAACACTTTCTCCGCCAGATCACTAAAATTAGTTGGCTCTTTTGCCAATTCATTATAATAGGTCTGAGCGTCCCACAATTCGACCTGATTCAGATATGCAAATAAGACGATTTCCTTTTGTAAACCTGCATGATCCGCAAGGCTTTTGGGTATCAATAAGCGATCGGCTGCATCCGCAATGGTATTGGTTGCTCCACGATAGAAGTAACGCAAAAACTGACGCTGTTCCGGATGGTAGATATTGAGGGTATCTACCTCTGACGCTTTTTTATCCCAAACTGTTTTTGGATATAGCATGAGGCATTTGTCAAAGCCTCTATTGAGAGTAAAATTGAGTGCAACACCCTGTTCCGTAAATTGCTTAATAAGCCCGGCAGGTAGCTTCATTCTACCCTTATCATCTATGGTTGCTTGATATTCGCCGGTTATACGGAACACTCTCTTCTTGGTTTAGTGTCGTAAATATAGACACTATTTCCCACTTTCAACTACTTTTTACCACTTTTTTTTAAAAAACTTACCTTTCTTTAATGTATTGCTCATTTAATAGTAATACCTTATATATATAAATTTTTATTTTACTAATAATACTGGACTACAAATATATAGATATTAGTAAATAATTTAATTCATTTTGACCTAATAATCCACATAGTAAGAATAATTACAATATACAAAAGGGAATGATACCTGAAGGTGTCTGCCTTACTAAGATAAAGTTCTTGTTAATTCCTTTGCCAATCCTCTATAACAAAATAAACTTCGGTATCTCTTACCACTTCCAGATGGCTTTCTGAGGGAATTATACCCCGATTGCTGATAGCTTCATTGGCCATATTACCTAATGTAAATTTAAATCTCAGATTACTGCTATCAACTGGAAAAGATTTCTCCCACCTTGTTTCTGACCTGCGTGTCATAGCGGTAACATGTGGCTGCCAGTTACCCAAAGCAGATTGATTACCGGTCAGAAAGATCGTATCCTGTTCCGCAAGCGGTTCTTCGGTGTCCAATACTATTTTTACCGTCTTTGTATCCGAAGAAATGTTTTTTTTGTCTGAGGGATTCATTTTGCAAAAAACGAAAGCGATGGTAATTAAGATCAGAATCACAGATTTCATATGATAAATTTAAGTGGAAGTATGAAAAAGACAAATAATCTAAATGAGTAAGTTCATCATTAGCTGCTGACAGATATCATTTCAGTTATTCATCCAACTTCAATACATCCAGGAATGCTTTTTGTGGAATTTCTACGCTACCGATCTGACGCATTTTCTTTTTACCCTCCTTTTGCTTTTCAAGGAGTTTACGTTTACGGGATATATCGCCACCGTAACATTTAGCCGTTACGTCCTTACGCAATGCTGAGATCGTCTCACGAGCAATGATTTTAGCTCCGATCGCCGCCTGAATGGCAATGACAAATTGTTGTCTGGGCAAAAGATCTTTCAACTTCTTACACATTTTACGACCTAATGACTCGGCTTTTTCGCGATGCACCAATGCGGAAAGTGCGTCTACATTATCTCCATTGATCTTAATATCCAGGCGTACGAGATCAGATTCACGGTAAACACTGGGAGAATAATCAAATGAAGCATATCCCTGCGAAATGGATTTTAAACGATCATAAAAATCAAATACAATTTCTGCCAATGGCATCTCAAACTGTAACTCGACGCGTTGGGTGGTGAGATAATGTTGTTTTACAAGGCGGCCCCGTTTTTCCATACAAAGCGATATAATATTACCTATGTACTCAGGTCTGGAAATGATTTGCGCATCGATATAGGGCTCTTCGACCTTGGTCAATAAATTGGGGTCGGGCAATTCATGAGGGTTCTGAATATTGAGTTTTTCACCTCGGGTCGTATAGGCAAAATAAGAGACGTTGGGTACGGTAGTGATAACTTCTTGTTTAAATTCTCTAAACAATCTTTCCTGCACAATTTCAAGATGAAGCATGCCAAGGAATCCACATCTAAAACCAAATCCCAATGCTGCAGAAGTCTCGGCTTCAAAAACCAAGGCAGCATCATTTAATTGCAGTTTGGCGATACTATCCTTCAAGTCTTCATAGTCATCTGTATCTACCGGATAAATACCAGCGAATACCATTGGCTTTACTTCTTCAAAACCCTTGATTGCTTCTGCCGGCTTGTCCGCATGGGTAATGGTATCACCTACCCGCACTTCCTTACTGTCTTTGATCCCGGTGATGATATACCCTACATTGCCCGCACTGAGGACAGGCTTTTTTACTTGCTTCAACTGCAATACACCGATCTCGTCAGCCGAATAATTTTTATTTGTAGAAACAAATTTTACTTTTTCATTTTGCTTTAAAGTGCCGTTGAATATCCTGAAGTAAACGACAATGCCTCTAAATGAATTAAATACAGAGTCAAAAATCAACATTTGCAACGGTGCTGCCGGATCTCCCTTAGGTGCAGGTATCCTTTCTACGATGGCTTCTAAAATTTCTGGTACTCCCAACCCGGTTTTTCCACTGGCAAGTATGATATCCGTTTTTTTACAACCCACTAAATCAATAATTTGATCACTCACTTCGTCAATCATAGCAGCTTCCATATCCACTTTATTCAGGATCGGAATGATTTCAAGATTATGATTGATCGCCATATAAAGATTGGATATGGTCTGTGCTTGTATTCCTTGAGTCGCATCTACAAGCAAAAGTGCTCCCTCGCAGGCTGCTATCGACCGGGAAACTTCATAGGCAAAATCTACATGCCCCGGAGTGTCGATGAGATTAAGGGTATACGCATTACCGTCCTTGTGAATATAGTTTAACTGGATAGCATGGCTCTTAATCGTGATCCCTTTTTCACGCTCTAAGTCCATGTTGTCCAATGCCTGAGCCTGCATGTCCCGCTCAGCAATCGTCTTCGTGATTTCGAGAAGCCGATCAGACAAAGTGCTCTTACCATGATCGATATGAGCTATGACACAAAAATTGCGTATTGTCTTCATTTTGAGGGCGCAAATATACTGGAATAAAACTGTTAAGACTGAAAGTTATTTACCCTTCATCTCAGGATACAAACGGAAGTTTTGCATGAAACAATGGATTTGAAAAAAAACAAAGGTGAAGCACAGATCCATGAGTATGGCACGATGGAGCGGAATGGTCTAAAATTAGATATCATTCTGCTTTATGGCGTGTAGGCAATGATTCTTTCTGATCTTCGATTTTAAAACTAATATGATGGAAGAAATTTTTAGCTTCATGTCGGATTATAGAAGCTACTTTAACTATACTCACCAGCGATGCAATTGATTTTCATTGTAAATTTTATTTTGTCCGGAATGCTTTCGACTGTGTATAAAACAGACATAGTCATTTTTCAAGCGAGCACCGGTGGTACTACTGCAGCTATAGAATCGGCCAGACATGGATCGGATGTCATTCTGTTAGAGCCTCATGACTGGCTCGGAGGTATGCTGACATCTGCAGGGGTATCCGCTGTGGACGGGAATGATCAATTACCATCAGGATTGTGGGGAGAATTTAGAGATAGCTTACAAAATCATTATGGAAATAAAGATGCTCTCTTTACCGGATGGGTCAGTAAAACCATGTTTGAACCACATGTAGGAGATCAGATCTTTAAGAATATTTGTAGTAAGTTTCCAAACTTACATATATGGTATAATACAACCTGGAGTACAGTAAAACGCATAGGCAACAAATGGAAAATTACAACCAAACAAAACAATCAAATCCTCACGATCTACGCCTCATTAATCATCGACGCAACGGATATGGGAGATATTGCTGCGATGGTAGGTACAAAGTATGATATAGGTTTTGAGAGGAAATCGATAACGGGAGAAGCCATTGCCCTGGATTCAGCAGTCAATATAATCCAGGATCTTACGTATGTAGCTATATTAAAAGATTACCACGGTCAGGCTCCATTAGTTAAGAAACCGGATAACTATTCCATTTCTTCCTACCTCTGCAGTTGCGATACGTTTGATTGTAATGAAAAAAAACACACCTGCAGCAGTATGTTGAACTATGGAAAATTGCCGAATGATAAG
>CALMKY010000477.1 GCA_937867195.1 uncultured Saprospiraceae bacterium
ATCCGCCATCCTGGCTGGTGAAGGCATCTGGAAATGGCGATTGTTTAATTACCTTCAAAGTAAAAATTTTGACATGGTCGATGATCTAATGCTTAAGACCATTCAATACATCGGGCTCAAAGACGATAAGAGAAAATTCAAAGTCTATACACAGCAAAAAATATTTCTGGAAAATCAACCCATTTTATTCGATGCTCAATTATTTAATGATAGTTACGAACCGGTAAATAATGAAGATGTATCCATGACCATTACTTCAGGTGACAAAAAAGAATATAAGTTTACATTTAATAAAACAGATCGGGCGTATGCCCTGGATGCCGGATTATTCGCTCCCGGTAATTATGTTTACAATGCGAGCGTGGATACGAAAACAGGCAAACAAACAGTATCCGGTCAGTTCATTGTGCAAAAAATACAGCTTGAAACCTATCAAAGCACGGCAGATCATAATTTATTGAGATTGCTCTCATCCCAGCAAGGTGGTGTCAATGTATCGCCTGATAATATCTTATCACTCTCCGATCTTATCGTTCAGAATAAAACGGTAAAACCCATACAATACAGTAGTCAACGCACATATCCCATCATAAATTTTAAATGGATATTTGCCTGCATGGCTTTATTCCTTTCATTGGAGTGGTTTTTGAGAAGATACCTGGGTGCCTATTAGCAGAGCTCACGTAGAGATTATGTACGAGCCACGATATACGAATCACGGAATTAGATGATCACATAGTTTTATAGACATGGTTCTATGTACATTGTTTTTGCATTTCTAAAAATCTTACCAGACAGCTAGTTCAGTCTTGCATCCACTTTTTCAATAAAATCTTTGGCTAGTTTTAATCCGACCTTTGAAATTTCAGTTGACGTAACTCCATCATAGCCTAAACTCATATGCAAAATGCTGTAAATGCTGATAAAATCATTTAGCATCTTTTTATCATATTTAGTCAAGAATTCCTGATAGTAATAAACTGATTTCCTTCTTTTTTTCCTATATTCTTTTGGAATCAAAGCGTATAACGCGACGAGCACTCCACTATATCCGGTATGTCCAGCCATTTTCACATACTTAGGATCCTCGTAATGTCCATTGACTCTTATGGCTTTCTCTACCAAGATCTCCTTAGCGTTTTGAAGATATCGATTTGCTTCTCTTATTTCAGCGTGCATGATGTTAAGTTAAGGACTATTGATTTTGAATTCAAATTCCATTTTGTTCACTCCTCCATTTTCTCCCAAATCCACCTCTTAATTCTTACCTTTGCGACATGAATGAATCTGCCGAATTACAAGGCTTGAAATCAAAGATCGCCTCGATTATGGATGAAGTAAATGGCTATTCTGTAGACTCTGCTGCTGCATTAGAACAATTTAGAATTCAATTCCTCGGTACCAAAAGTGTCATCAAAGATTTGAGCAATCATCTCAAGTCGATTGCACCGGAAGAAAGGAAAGCAGCCGGCCTTGCGCTCAATGAATTAAAGACCAAAGCAGAATCATTATTCAATGCATACCAGGAATCATTTGGAACCCATCGCAGATCTTCGGGTGCTACATTTGATACCAGTGCTCCCGGATATCCTATCGAGCTTGGTTCACGGCATCCCGTTTCAATCGTAATGAATCAGATCATTGACATTTTTAAACGGATCGGGTTTACGATCGCTGAAGATCGCGAGATCGAAGATGATTGGCATAATTTTACCGCGATGAATACTCCCGAAGATCATCCGGCACGCGATATGCAGGATACTTTCTATATCAAAGAATCGATGCAGTACTTGTTGCGTACTCATACATCTCCGATACAGGCGCGCGTGATGACCAGTCAAAAGCCACCGATCCGCATCATCGCTCCGGGCCGGGTGTATCGCAATGAAACCGTTTCTGCGAGATCCCATTGCCAGTTCCATCAAGTCGAAGGACTTTATATCGATGAAAGAGTATCGTTTGCCGACATGAAGCAGACATTGCTTTACTATGCTCGTGAGCAGTATGGATCCGATGTGAAGATCAGGCTCAGACCTTCGTTCTTCCCATTTACCGAGCCAAGTGCTGAGATGGATGTCTATTATGGATTGGCCGACGAGACTGCCCATCGAATTACGAAAGGTACCGGATGGCTGGAGATCCTGGGTTGCGGTATGGTAGATCCCAAAGTATTGGATAATTGTGGTATTGATAGTAACAAATACTCAGGCTTTGCTTTTGGTATGGGCATTGAAAGGCAGGTATTGCTTAAATACAATGTACCGGATATCAGGATGTTGTTTGAAAACGATGTTAGGTTTTTGAGGCAGTTTAGCAGTCTGTAGTTATATTTAAATTCATATTTATACATTTATTTATAATACTAAATATATCTTTGCCTCTCATCAAAGTGAAATATGAAAAAACAAATTTTATCTTCTACGAAAGTATTTACAAGTTCACTTCCAATAGATTTATGTAATTCAATAGATCAATATGCATTAGAGAATAACATTCCAAAAAACAAGGTTATTGAAAAAGCTTTACTATTATTTTTTGAAGGAATAGAAAGACAAGAGTTTAGAGAAAGTCTTAAAAAATATGGCAGAGATGCCGAATTTGTAGAATTAGCAGAATGGGGTATGGACGATTATTCAAAAGGCCTAGAAAAATATCCATATGAAAAGAGGTGAAGTTTGGACTGCCTCATTGGATCCAATTAAAGGAAGAGAACAATCAGGAATCAGACCAGTAGTAATTATAAGCGGAAATGATATAAATGACTTTACAGATTTAGTAATTATATGCCCTTTCACTACTGCTTTAAAGCCGATTAAAAAATGTCATGTAATCAAGTCTACCAAATCAAATGGACTAACCACTATTTCTCAAGTATTACCTTTTCAAATAAGAGCAATTTCAAAGGAAAGGTTGTTATCCAAATTAGGCTCCTTAGAAGACGAAACCACTGATTTAATTATTAAAGACCTAAACTACTTTCTACTTAAATGACAAAACCATCCCTTGCAAAAGGCACCCGTGACTTTCTTCCATCTGAGGTCATCAAAAGAAAATATATGTTTGGTATACTAGAGTCGGTATTCCAGGCACATGGCTTTGTGCCGATTGAGACTCCCTCACTGGAGTTGATGCAGACATTGACCGGTAAATACGGGGAAGAAGGAGATCGACTATTGTTTAAAATATTGAACAGTGGTAATTTCTTAGAAGAAGCCGATGCCCAGGCATTGGCCGATAAGGATTCGTTCAAATTAGCAAGCAGTATTGCCAAGCGAGGATTGCGCTATGATTTGACCGTGCCATTTGCGCGATTTGTAGTCATGAACCGTGATAAGATTTCATTTCCTTTTAAACGATACCAGATACAACCCGTCTGGCGGGCGGATCGCCCTCAGAAAGGAAGGTACCAGGAGTTTTATCAATGTGATGGCGACGTAGTAGGATCTAAATCATTGCTCTATGAGGCTGATTTGATATCTATTTATTCGGAAGCATTTACCCGTTTGGGTATTGATGTACAGATCAGAATCAATCATCGGGGTATATTACAAGGGATCGCAGAAGCAGCCGGTATCGCAGATTATTTTGTCGCCATGACTGTGTGCATCGACAAACTGGATAAGATCGGTGAAGAAAAAGTAAAAGCCGAAATGATCGAACGAGGCATAAGTGAATTGAGTGCCGGCAAAGTATTATCCCTCATCAAAAAAAATGATCTTACTGAATTATCCAAAGAAATATCCAATACGGCATCAGGCAAAAAAGCCATCGAGGATCTCAAAATGATCTTCGATGCATCCAAAGCTTATCATTTAAAACAGGAAGTAATATTTGATCCGACTTTAGCAAGAGGGCTCAGCTATTATACCGGATTCATCACTGAAGTAGTAGCTAAAAATGCCCAGATGGGCAGCCTGGGTGGAGGTGGCCGGTACGATAACCTTACAGGAGCATTTGGAATGCCCGATGTACCGGGCGTAGGTGTTTCGTTTGGTGCAGAGCGCATCTATGATGTGATGGAAACGCTTAATCTCTTTCCAATTGAATTGGGTAATATTTTAAAAGTTCTCGTAATAGCTTTGGATCAAAACGCGTTGATGAACGGTATAGAAATTACCAATGCAATAAGACAACATGGCATTGCCTGCGATCAATATCCTGAAGTAGTAAAAATGCAAAAGTCCATGAAATATGCCAACGATATCAAAGTACCCAATGTCATCCTTCTCGGAGAGGAAGAAATTAAATCAGGTCTCTTTTCACTCAAAAATATGAGCTCCGGAGAACAATCAAAACTCACATTAGATCAAATCATCGAAAAGCTTAAATAAAGAAAGCATGTTGCAGGGCCATAGCAGTTTTCAATTATTGCAAAAATCGATTTTGTCAGGCAAAATATCCGTCACCGACATCGTCAGGCACTATTTATCTCAAATAGAAAAAACAAATCATCTGAATCAATACCTTGAAGTGTATCCTGCAGAAGCCCTTTCAAAAGCAAATGAATTAGATCAAAAAATATCAGCAAATCAAGCGGTCGGAAAACTAGCCGGTATGGTGATATCCCACAAAGACATTATCAGCTATAAAGATCATGCATTGACTGCCTCATCCAATATACTGAAAGGTTATAAAGCAAAATATACTGCAACTGTATTGCAAAGATTATTGGATGAAGATGCTATCATCATCGGAAGAGTGAACTGCGATGAATTTGCAATGGGAAGCACCAATGAAAACTCCTCCTATGGCAACGTGCTGAATGCAGCTGACGAATCCAGGGTACCAGGCGGATCATCGGGTGGCAGTGCCGTAGCAGTACAGGCCGGCTTATGTATGGCAAGCCTCGGCAGTGATACAGGAGGTTCTGTAAGGCAACCTGCTGATTTTTGCGGCATTGTCGGTCTCAAGCCAACTTATGGTGCCATCTCAAGATATGGGCTGATTGCCTACGCTTCTTCCTTTGATCAGGTGGGGATATTCAGTAATAGTGTGGCGGATGCAGCCCTGCTGCTGGATGTGATGGCCGGGGCAGATAATTATGACAGTACAGCCACCAACCATCAGTACTCAACAGCATCCCAAATTCAACCGGCTCCAGGGAAAAAATATAAAATCGCCTATTTTAAGGAAGCATTGCATCATCCTTCGCTGGATACGGAAATAAAGGAGTCTGTGCTTGGTTTAATTGAAACGCTCAAAGCAGATGGACATACCGTTACCGCTGCAGATTTTGGCCTGCTTGATTATGTGGTACCGGCTTATTATGTTCTGACCACGGCAGAAGCCAGCAGTAACCTGAGCCGTTTTGATGGTATCAGGTTTGGACATAGCACTAAAGCGGCTGTAAAAGATCTCAACGATTTTTACAAACAAACCCGCAGTGAGGGTTTTGGAAAGGAGGTGCAGCGAAGGATCATGCTGGGTACTTTTGTCTTAAGTGCAGGATATTATGATGCCTATTTTAGCAAAGCGCAACAGGTAAGGCGGCTGCTGGTCAATAAAACAAATGAAATATTCGCTGATTACGATGCAGTTATTTTACCCGTAAGTCCCTCAACAGCCTTTAAGCTGGGCGAAAAAACCACCGACCCTGTAGCCATGTATCTGGCAGATATTTATACTGTTTTTGCAAATCTCACCGGGGTACCCGGCATTGCGCTTCCGCTGTTTAAGCACAGTAACGGCATGCCCTATGGCCTGCAGGTTATGACAGCAAAA
>CALMKY010000478.1 GCA_937867195.1 uncultured Saprospiraceae bacterium
CCAGGGACAACCAGGACCGCCGCGGGGTTGATCTGCCCGGCATGCTGCTCGGCACGCTCGGCCTGGCGTCGCTGGTGTTCGGGCTCATCGAAGGGCAGAACTACGGCTGGCTGAAGCCCAAGAAGGAGTTCTCCGCCGGTGGCTTCACATGGCCCTTCGACAACATCTCCGCGCCCGGTGTCGCCCTGCTGCTCGCGGTGGTGCTGCTTTCGCTGTTCGTGCTGGTGGAGGCCCGGCGCCGGCGGGCGGGTCAGGTGGTCATGGTCGACCTCGCATTGTTCCGCATCCGGACCTTCGCCAACGGCAACGCGGTTGCGGCCTTGGTGAGCCTGGGCGAAAGATTATGTTTTACTCGGCATCCCGCCAGAATCAAAGTTTCTTGTGGTCGATACAATTTGTTACGGCTCGCCATTGAAAGCAAAGGATACCAGTTCCGCCTTTGCAAATTCTTACCAATGGACTGTAAATCCCGGCGGTAATTACTCCGGTAAGACCATCGATGTATTTTATAATCAAGTGACCAAATTAATCATCACGGAACAGGCATTTCATTATGGATGCAAAGGGAATATCTACAAAGATTCGGTACAGGTCATCGGTGCGAAAGCAGATTTTGAAACAATAGCGGATTGTAATCAGCCGCTGAGAAAAGTGTTTAAAAATAATTCTTCCGAAGCAGATCGTGTACACTGGGATTTTGGTGTAAAAGATACCACTTATGACACCAGTACCGTTTATAATCCCGCATTTATTTATCCTAAAAAGGACAATTACCTGGCCACGCTTACGGTGCAAAACAGCAGATCAAACTGTCCGGCCAATAGCTCCTCACTTTCAATAGAAATAAAACTAATCAAAGCAAACATTGCTGCTTCTTCCAAAGAAGGATGTGCCCCTTTCAATTTAAAATTGAATGATAAGTCAGTTGATGCAGTAAACTATAAATATGATTTTGCAAATGTTGATCAAACATCTTCAAAGGATCCCAATCCAAATTTTATATTCTCTAAAGGAGGATTGTTTAAGGGACAGCTGATCGTCAATGATAAATTTGGCTGTGCCGATACACTGAAGATTGATTCGATCAATGTTCATACTTTGACAGCTGGCTTCGAGGCTACCCGAAAATTGTTTTGTCAGGATTCTACTTTGTCTTTCAGAGATAAAAGCACTGCCATCAACGATTCGATCGTATCCAAAGTATGGACAATCGGGGACAAGTCGATAAAGGATAGTTCAATAGTAAATGTTTTATTGGATCAAAATAAAACTCCATCCATAAAAATAAATTTAACGACCAGCCATGGCTGCACGGCTGAGTCTTCACAAAAACTCATTGTCAATAAGCTCTCTGCTACTGCTACATCCGATACGCTGACGTATATACGGGATAGTATCTTATTTGTTCCTAAGATTTCGGGCGAATGGACAAGCCTTGTTTGGGACTTTGGAGATGGTACTCAATCCAACAAAGTAAATACATATCATACATTCAAAAATAATGCTATCTACAAAACTTCCCTTTTAGTAAAAGATGATACTTCAGGATGTAGCTTTAAATTGGATAGTGCTGTCCGGGTGGTTGTAGGATCACCTAAAGCTGATTTTTTATTTTTAGGAGGGGGACTCAATTGCAAACCCTATGTAGCTAAGTTTGATAATAAAAGTTTAAATGCAATAAAGTTTAAATGGGACTTTGGTGATCAAACGAATGGCTCAGCTGAAAAACAAGCAAGTCATCTCTATACTTTGCAAGGTGTGTACAGTGTAAGATTGATTGCATCTTCCACTCCCGGATGTACCGATACTTCATTTCAGATATCCGCAGTGCGTGTGCAAGGTCCACTCATCAAAATATCAACCAAGGCGGATCCGGTCAATTGTGTACCGGCAACCACGTTGGTCAATACTACTATGACGGGAGTCCAAAATGCACTGATTGATTGGGGAGATGGAAAGCAGGATTCCCTGGCCAACCCCAATGGCAGCTTAGTATTGAAACATACTTTTAAATCTGCAGGTGAATTTTTGCCGGTATTGGTGGCACAAGATACGAATCTTTGCATTGACTTTGCCTTGGTGGATACATTTAAAGTGCACGAAATACATGCAGGTTTTAAAGTAAGTGACACATCATTTTGTGGTTTAAATAGTTCCGTTGGCTTTATAGATAATTCATTTGCATCCGACAAGATCAGTAAAGTAATGTTCAGGATCAAAGGCAATACCCTGGATACGGTTATGAATACGATTCCAACCAATTTTTCAATTCCATCATCCGGTCAATATTCTGTAACGCATTTGGTGGCCAACCAATTTTGTTCAGATACGCTCATAAATAAAAAGGCATTCAGTGTATACCCGCGTCCCTCGGCAAGAATAGTCTCGAGTCAATCTTCCTACTGCCTGGGAGACACCATTCATTTGATTAATCGCAGCCGATCGGTAGAAGTGTTGATCAATGATATTACCTGGGAATTTAATGGATTACAAAGTAAAAAAGATAGTTTTAATGTGGTATTGAAAAACAATGGGATGAAGACAGTATCCTTAATTGTGAAAAATGAACCAGGATGCAAAGACACGGCTGTACTAGACCTTGCGGTCAAGGCCTCGGTCTTTGCTATAACTCCTGTAGACACAACCTTGTGTGCAGGTTCTAAAGCTACCTTACGGGCAAGCCTTATAAATCCGGTAGTGGGTATGCACTATAGTTGGAATAAAGATTCAGTCGTCCTTTGCACGGATTGTTTGACGTATCAATACAGGCCAACCTCTAATGAAACATTTTCATTTAAGGTGACGGACCCTGGTGGGTGCAGCAATATCTATACCGAGACCGTAAAAATATTTGCCAATAATATCGGAAATCTGGGCATTACCAAAGATACTACCATCTGCGCAGGAGAATTGGTCCCTATGATCGTAGATGCTAAAGACAATTTGTATGTTTATCACTGGGACTCCACTGCTAAAGGATTGAGTTGTTACGAGCATTGTCGAAATCCGATAGCCCATCCTGAAGTGTCTACTCAGTACAGAGTCTTGGTAATGAATGAAATTGGCTGTGAAAAAACTGATTCTGTATTCATCAAGGTCAAACCAAAGGAAGTGTTTGACCTGGGAACGGATCATACAATCTGTAAAGGAGATTCATTTAAAATCGAGGTGCCCGGGCTAACGAATGTTAATTGGTCAGGCGCCTCAGGAATTTCATGCACTAACTGTAATAATCCGGTCATAAGGCCGCTTGGAAATTTATCGAAATATATTTTGAAAGGATTTAAAAATCTTTGCCCGGTAACAGATTCCATTACATTTAAAATCCTGTCCGGAGACATCATTCAAGGAAGTCCGGATACGACAGTTTGTATTGGATCTCTGGTTAACCTCAAAACCAATTATAACAAAATATCATGGTCTCCGACCTTATATCTCAGCGATCCTGCGTTGAATAATCCGGTTGCCAAGCCTGATAAAACGATACTTTATCGTGCCGGTTATTCAGAAGATTTGTGTACCATAACGGATACCATTCGCATCAATGTGATCAAGAATACAGATATTACCGTAAGCAACAGGACCGTCTGTCCCGGACAGCCGTTTACCTTGACCGCAAATGGAGAAGCAGATAAATATAACTGGATCGGTGAAAATATCATTTCAGATAAAACTCAATCTTCAGTAAAAGTAAAAGCAACCAAATCCGGAATTTATCAAGTGATTGCACAAAACAAAACCTGTGTACCGGATACTGGAATCATTCAAGTGAATGTCATTGATTTTATTTCTTTGGATGATTCGATTACCTATCATGTGCAAGCCAATCTTCAGTTTCAATTAAATAAAATGCTGGTGACACCGAAGCAATATAAATATCAATGGTCACCTTCCGGTTTCTTATCCTGCAAGGATTGCAAAGACCCTATATTTCTGGGAGATAAAAATGTTGATTATCAATTTACCGTCACGGATCCTCCGACCGGATGTTCTCTGGATCAAAAAATAAAAATTGAAATCAACACTAAAATTATCTCGAAAGCACAATAAGTAAATATCATTTGGCTAATCAATGTTTTTTTGTGACATTTGCACCTTCAAAAAAGCATGTCATGACAATAACTGATGTTAAAACACTTTTAGCT
>CALMKY010000479.1 GCA_937867195.1 uncultured Saprospiraceae bacterium
CCACGCGACGTCACGGATGTCGAGAGCTTCGAACTGCTCGGCGAGCGACTGACCCGAAGAGGTGCGGAACACCGGCTTGAAGTCAGCGATGCTCTTCTCGAGAGCCCGGACGGTCTGTTGTTGTCTAAACCAATCCACAATGATCTTTCCGCTGGTAGAAAAAATCAAAAACATCATCGAGATTAAAAACAACGCCCCTTGCTGAGATGTCAATTGGCTTTGTAATTCCGGATATTCACGCAATAAAAAATATCGGATCAACGTACTCAACGGTACCGATACCAAAGCTAGGATGACCAAGGAAATAAAATAAAATGCCAGTTTATTGGTATTGAGAAAATTCGGAATCAGGTAATAAAAATTGAAATAAATGAGAAGGGCATAAAAAGCAAACCGGGTACCATTGCTCAAGATGGACAGACTCAGAGGATACTTATTTTTATCTAATATGAGGATGAGTACCAAACACAAAATCCAAATGCTCCCATGCATCCAGAGCTTTGTCGGCGTGATTTTAGGAACTTTAAATGTTGGAAGACTTGGTAGCTCCAGTTTTAGCATAGGTAAAGATAGAGCAGATCGATCAGAGAATGATCAATTTATTAGACCAAGTTTGAATGTAGAAAGACCAAACATCCGATACTGATAATCCGTACCTTTGCCCGCCTAAAACCCAAATGGAGTAACATGGCATATCGCAAACAGGAGCAGTACGATGCTGAAGTCACCAGGCAGTTAGCACAACATTATCATGATGTGCTTTCACAACTCGGAGAAGATCCAAACCGGGAAGGATTGATCAAGACCCCTGAACGGGTAGCCAAGGCCATGCAATATCTAACCAAAGGGTACCAGGAAGACGCAGCTCATATCTTACGATCCGCAATGTTTAAGGAAGAATATTCCGAAATGGTCATTGTGAAAGACATTGAATTGTATTCTTTGTGTGAACATCATATGTTGCCATTCATCGGCAAGGCACACATCGCGTATATTCCGAATGGTAGAATCGTGGGCTTGAGTAAAATACCCCGGATCGTCGATGTTTTCGCCCGCAGACTGCAGGTGCAGGAGAGATTGACAGATCAGATCCTCCATTGCATCCACGAAGCGTTGCGGCCTCATGGTGCAGCCGTGGTGATAGAAGCGAGCCATCTTTGCATGATGATGCGTGGAGTACAAAAACAAAATTCGGTGACCACCACCTCAGCCTTTGTAGGCGAATTTCGCAAATCAGAAACCCGTACCGAATTTTTAAAACTTATTGGTGCAAAACATTCTTAATTGATGAAAGCATATGTTTTTCCAGGCCAGGGTGCCCAATTTGTGGGTATGGCAAATAAATTCAATGATCATCCAAAAGCAAAAGAATATCTCGCTCAGGCAAACGATATCCTTGGTTTTGATATCGTAAAAATTATGACGGAGGGATCCGAAGAGGAACTCAAACAGACCCGCATTACGCAACCTGCGATTTTCCTGCATTCTGTCATTTCAGCATTTATATCGGATGATTTTAATCCGGATGCGGTAGCCGGTCATTCGCTGGGAGAATTCAGTGCCTTAGTCGCTGCCAAAGCGCTTCGATTTGATGAAGGTCTTCGCCTGGTGTATACCCGATCATTGGCTATGCAGAAAGCATGTGATCTTACCCCTGGCACGATGGCTGCTATCATTGGGATGGAAGACGATGCGGTTGAGAAAGTATGCATTGAAACGCAAGGAATCGTCGTAGCAGCTAACTATAATTGTCCCGGCCAATTGGTCATTTCAGGTGAAATCGATGCAGTAGAATCCGCCATGAACAAACTTAAAGAAATGGGTTGTCGAAATGCAGTCAAATTGCCGGTAGGAGGGGCATTTCATTCTCCACTAATGGCCATCGCACAAAATGATTTGCAGGCAGGAATTGAAAAAGCAGAAATGCACATGCCGATTTGTCCGATATATCAAAATGTAGATGCACATCCCCATACGGATATCGATGCCATCAGATCAAATTTATTATTGCAATTGACGGGTCCGGTACGATGGAGTCAATCTATACAAAATATGATCGGCAATGGAATATCCGATTTTGTAGAAGTTGGAGGCAATGGAAAAGTATTGTCCGGTTTGATTAAGAAAATAGATCGTAAATTAAACGTATCAAGCATTTAATCTTTACGATCGATGGGTAATAAACCACCTAAAATAAAATCCGGTAGATTGCTGATGGCCGAACCATTTATGATCGACCCACATTTTAAAAGAGCAGTGGTCTTTTTATGTGAACACGATGCACGCAACGGTACCGTGGGTTTTATTCTCAATAAGCCGCTAAAGGTTATGATCAATGATATGGTACAGGATTTTCCGGAGATCGAATCAGAATTATTTTACGGAGGTCCGGTCGGTACCGATACCCTGCACTATATCCACAATGTAGGTGATCTTTTAGATGAAAGTGTACAAGTCATGCGGGGAGTGTATTGGGGCGGCAATTTTGATAAACTCAAATTTCTTATTCAACAACAACTCATCTTGCCCGAAAACATTCGGTTCTTTATAGGCTATTCCGGATGGACCAAAGGGCAATTACTGGAAGAAATGAATATAGGATCCTGGATCATGTCCGAAGGAGACCCCAATTATGTTTTTAAAATACATTCGTCAAAACTATGGAAAAGGGTGCTCGACGATAAAGGAAGTACATATTCTGTCATCGCCGAGATTCCTGATCAGATGACCTGGAATTAGAATAAGATCTCTGTTTATTAATAAGTTTATAATTCTGGTTACTTTCAACAGTAACACGCCTATGTTCTTGACTTGATGTTCTCAAATTGTACTAGCAATGTCAATCCTTTGATCATCCAGTGGGAATAAAGAATAAACGGCCCACGTAATTGACAAAACATTGACCAATTACATGGATATCTTTTGTATACCGGCGCTACCTTTGCAAACTTAATTTTAACAGTAGTAATGCTAAGTATTAAAAATCTCTCTCTTAAATATGGGGATCGGATCTTATTCGATTCATTCAATGTCACTATATCTGCGGGAGAGAAAGTAGCTGTCGTGGGTCGGAATGGAGCCGGTAAATCCACCTTATTAAAAGTGATTGCCGGCATCGCACATGCCGATTCAGGTGATGTCGATGTACCTAAAGGAACTAAAATTGCTTATCTCCGTCAGGAAATTGATTTTGATATGCAGACTTCGGTCATTCACGAAGCGATGAAAGCATTTGACGAACTCAATGAGATCGAGACTAAGATCTCAAAACTGGAAAACAAACTACATGACCATCTCGATGAAAACACCATGGCCGATGTATTGCATCAGCTGGAAGATCTGTATCATCTTCGGCATAACCTGGGAGGTGATACGGCTCAGGCAGAGGCCGAAAGAGTGCTGACCGGCTTAGGTTTTAGATCGCAGGACTTAGAAAAGCCATTGGCTCATTTTTCAGGAGGATGGAAAATGCGCGTCGAATTGGCAAAAATGCTGTTGTGCAAGCCCGATATTCTGATGCTCGATGAACCCACCAATCACCTTGACATGGATGCCATTATTTGGCTTGAATCTTATATGATGACCTTGCGATCCACGATTTTGACGATTTCGCACGATAGGCAATTTCTCGATAACGTGTCCCGGCGTACCATCGAAATCGAACAAGGCAAGCTCAATGATTATGCTGCGAGCTACTCCAAGTATCTTATTTTGAAAGAAGAGCGCGATGCTTTAATGGAAAATGCTTTTCTTAATCAACAAAAGCTCATTGCTTCTAAAGAGCGAACTATCGATCGTTTCCGGGCAAAGGCATCGAAAGCCCGTATGGCTCAGTCCATGATCAAGCAACTGGATAAAATCGAGAGAATAGAATGGTCACCTACTGATCTGGCAAGCATGGTTGTAAAATTTCCACCGGCTCCCAGATCGGGAGAGATTGCCATCACGACTAAAAGTATTTGTAAAAGTTATGATGACAAAGTCATACTCAAGAATATCGACTTTCAACTGGTACGAGGTGAGCGCGTGGCTTTCGTAGGTCAAAACGGACAAGGTAAAACCACATTTGTAAAACTGCTGACCGGTATTGAAAGACCCACATCAGGGGAGATTATTCCTGGATACAATATCGCCATTGGATATTATGCGCAAAATCAGGCAGAGACCCTGGCACTTAATAAAACACTGCTGGAGACATTGGAAGATATTTCTCCACCTGAGATGAGACCCAGACTCAGAGCCGTGTTGGGTGCATTCTTGTTCAGCGGTGACGATGTAGATAAAAAAGTAAGTGTCCTGAGTGGGG
Organism: uncultured Saprospiraceae bacterium; assembly: GCA_937867195.1. GTDB lineage: Bacteria > Bacteroidota > Bacteroidia > Chitinophagales > Saprospiraceae > JADJLQ01. The sequence goes on from CALMKY010000479.1 coordinate 4,307, forward strand.
GAGAGAGAGCCCGGCTTGCGATGGCCTGTATGCTCCTTCGCCCGATCAATCTCCTGATCATGGACGAACCTACCAATCACCTGGATATTGACAGCAAAAATATTTTAAAAGAAGCCCTTCTCGATTTTGAAGGCACGCTCATCATTGTTTCGCACGATCGCGAATTTTTGCAAGACCTGACGGATAAGACATACGAGTTTAAAAACACACAGGTCAAAGAATATATAGGAGATGTCCAGTACTATCTCGAAAAGAGGGACGTAGACAACTTCCGTGATATTGCTAAATCGACAGAACTAAAAGCCAGTGCGGCTAAGTCCGAATCCATAAAAATGCCTGCTCCTCAAGGAATTAAAGTCACTAAAGCTAATTCTAAGCTGGAAAAAGATATCGAAAAGCTCGAAAAAGACATTTCGACCATGGAGACTAAAATGGGAGAGCCCGGATTTTACGAATCCAAAGAGGCTTCATCCCTGATGTCTAAATACAAAGCTGCTCAGGATCAGCTCAATGCGAAAATGGAAGAATGGATGAATAGTTAAGAATGGAGATCCAGGAAAGCATTTAATTCTAAAAATTGAAGAATCCATTTTAGGAATTTCATATAAGATCTGAGGGCAGGATTGGGGAACTCCAGAAAGCTCATATTTTATTAAATGCTGAAAATGAACCGTAGCTCTAATTGGTATCCAGAGCCCATAATCTGTTGATAATCATTTTTTTACAAAAAAAAATGATCCAGAGACTTTCTCTGGATCATACCCTTTTTTTTGGGGCGGCGTTGCACCACCCCGTAACCAAAATGATTATTGCAATGTGACTCTTTATGTATTTTTAAGGTTTATTTATTTTTATTTAGAAAGTTCCAGCGACTCCGTTAATTGCTGAATAAACAGTAAGAAGAATAATAATAGTTGCCATATTTTTTTTTTAAATCTGCTTCAAAAGTAGACTATATAAAAAATAAAAAAATTATCAAAAAACTATTATTTTAGACATGGTGAAAATCTAAAAAAATATTAAAAATTATTATATTTAGTTGTAATTCAATATAATATCATAATAAGTAGAATTTACCTTTGTAAATGATGATTCAAAGATAACTATATGTCAACCTGAAAAGTAAAATCATTTTATTGAAATTTGAGACTAGGGATTTTTAACCCAATTTTGAACAACATATATATAAGTTATTAAATTTCAATATTATATAAGACATGAAAATTTTAAAAGATTACAAACTAATTATTAATCTTTTAGAGAAATCCAAAATTAATAATGAGAAATTGTCAGGTTGGGACAATGAAACGAATGAAAATTCTAAAATTATTCAATTATACAATTTAATAAAGCATAATGAAGAAATAAGCTATGAAGAGTTAGAATTATCTCTTTATAGAAAATCATTGAAAGTCAACCATGCATTAAATAAATTGATCTTTAGGTTTGAAGAGAAATTATTTAACAAATTGTTTCTAATTGATTCGAACACACCTCTGTTTAGTGAAAGAAGTAAGGCTTATTTAACAGCATCAAAACGAACATTTGTTACCAAATTTTTAATTGATCGTGGAATTACATTACTCGCATTAAACTTAGCTGAAAAAACTTTGCACATTACTACTAAATATGAATTTACAGATTTGTCTTTGTTGTTAACTCAAGTTCTGATACGTCAATACAGTACGACCTATTTGAGTCCAAAAAAGTATATAAAGTATAATGAATTATTTGAGGAGCTAAATATTATACTTAATCACGAATTATTAGTTGAAAATCTAAGCAACAAAATTCGTTTCATGACGAATTTTGTTAAAAGAGATAAAATCGGCTTTACTTTTAATAAAGATTTTCAGGATAAATTTGAAAATCTCCTAACCTATTTAAAAAATAATAACCCAACATTGGAAATGATTGTAAATGGTTCTACTTTAATTCAAAATGTTTATAGAATAAAAAAGGATTATCAATCATTTAAATTTTGGTCGGATTATTTTATGCAGAAAATAGTATCTAAAAATTTTATTTCTCCCGGAGCTATAGAAACTATTTCAATACTTAGGTTGCAAATGTCTCAAATATATAAGGATATTAATACCATAAAGGAAATAGAGCTTAACTATCTGGATAAAAGGGACTGTAAAATATTTTGTGTAACTGTCAAGGTAAAGTTCTTAAAGAATTTTGTGTAATAAGAGGACAATGATTTGAGATTGAAAGCGCTAAATTTCAATAAGAATCATGGAACAATCAAACAAAATGCTGGATGATCTGATCAAAAGCATCAAGACTCCAGAGGAATTTTATCAGCTTCAGGATGCTCTGAAAAAGAGAGGAATAGAAGCTCTTCTAAATGCAGAAATGACTGAACATTTGGGTTATGAAAAGCACCAAAAGGCAGTCGTTAAAAGAAGTAATTCAAGAAATGGCACTTCCGTAAAAGCGATCAAAACAGCCCAGGGTGAATTAGAAATTAATGTACCCCGGGATCGGGATTCTAGTTTTGAACCTGTTCTAATCCCTAAGCATAGAAGGATTAGTGAAGACCTTGAGCAGGTTATTCTTCACTTGTATGCAAAGGGGATGAGTACAGAAGACATTTCAGATCATATGGAAAGGATATATGGAGTGGCTTATTCTGCTTCTGCTATTTCCACCATCACGAATCATTTGATGGCCGATATCGACCAATGGCATCAACGGCCGCTGGAAAAAATATATCCAGTAGTTTGGCTGGATGCCATACGCTATAAGATTAAACAAGACAGCAGGGTCCAATCAAAGGCAATTTTATTAGCTATCGGGTTAAAGTTGGATGGAAAAAAAGAAGTGCTGGGTCTATGGATTTATGAAACTGAATCTGCTGCTTTTTGGATGGAGGTTTTGAATGATATGAAGATGAGAGGAACGGAAGATCTTTTTATAGTATCCTCTGATAATCTCCCAGGCTTGACAGACGCCATTGCTAGTGTTTATCCACAGGCAATTACACAAATCTGTATTGTTCATCAAATCCGCAACTCCCTAAAACATGTATCCTGGAAGGATCGAAAGTCTCTGACTGAAGACCTTAAACAAATCTATCAATCAATCAATGATGCTGCCGCTCTTACTGCCTTTGAATCCTTTAAAACTAAATGGATGTCTAAGTATGGATATGCTGTTAAAAGTTGGGAGAAAAATTGGGAGAATTTAACGCACTTTCTGAGTTTTCCTCTGGAGATACGTAAGATCATATACACGACCAATATGATAGAGTCTTTTAACGCCATATTGAGAAAATTTACAAAAAATAAAAAAGTATTCCCTAATGACGATGCTGCACTAAAATCAGTTTGGCTGGCAACTCAGCAAATCAGTCAAAAATGGACCATGCCTATTCGAGACTGGGGACTCATTGTAAATCAATTTTCAATCCTTTTTCCTTCACGTTTAAATTTAAATTATTAACTTGAATTTTAATCGAAAATCGTTGTCCGGCTCATTTACACAAAATTCAGAATGGTCTCAATGCGGAATATTCCGAATTCGTCATTCCACATTCCAAATTCTCTCTTATCTTTGCACCCGCTTCTCCAAAGGATCCCTTTTGGACACAAGCAAAATTGGTGTAAAAGCCAAGATTGACCCATGGTGTAACGGTAGCACATCAGATTTTGGTTCTGCTTGTTAAGGTTCGAATCCTTATGGGTCAACACATAATAAAGCTCTCCTCAAGAGGGCTTTTATTATTTTGAACCATAAGGATAAGAAGTTTATCCCGATACTACTCTAGATATCAAACACACATCGGGAAATCCTTATGGGTCAACTAGAAAATCTCTCAGAGATGAGGGCTTTTTTAATTTCAAAAATGAGCTTACCCATAAATTTATCTTGCAACTGAAAAATAGTTGCAAATTCTTTATCTCCTTTTTATAGCGAGATAAACTTTTAACTCACTTTTTTTATCCATTGTTTTTACACTGAGGGTTCCTTTCCAGGAGTTATTATCCTTTCCTGTAAAAACCCAAGCGCTGGTGGTACCTTTCTTATCTGATTTTTGGAAATTCCATTTTTCCTTATTTATAAGGACGTTGCCAATACTTTTTAATAATGAATCTGCACTCATAACGGTTTTTACGACGGTTTCGCTCACCCAGGAGTTATTATTGCCTTCGTATTTTACCGGTTCTCCATTCAATTCATCACCCAGTAAATATTCTTTGTACACTTTATAAACATTACAATCTGCCAAAGCCCCTGCCGCATATTTTGATTCAGGCTTCCAGTCATATTCCAGTCTTCTTGCAATTACTTTTGTCCATACCGGGCCATAATATTTTGATACAATGTGAAGTGCCCCATCTATTCCAGACGAGAATCCTGCCGTAGTAATTATTTTCCCATTATCTACAAATCGCTTATCACGTACCACATGTGCTTTAGGTGCTAATTCCTGCAACGTTCCTAAAAGATTAGATGTAGTGGTGGCCTCAAGGTTATCCAGCAGTCCTGTCTTAGCCAAAAAATAAGCTCCGTTACATACAGACATTACAAGTTTTGCCTGCTTTGATTGTTCAATAATCCATTTATGGATTGCAGGGTCTTTATTTGCTACAGAAATATTACCACCGGGAATTATCAAAATATCCGGGATGGGTGAATTATCAAATCCGTAATCAGGCACTACTTTCATTCCACGCCAAGTTATAATGGGATCTTTCTTGGGTGCTATGGTAAATACATCAAATGAAAAAGATAATATTTCGTAAGGAGCAGTGTAATCAATAATCTGAACACCGTCAAACAATAGTATGCCAACGTTCTTTGGCTTGTTACCTGATTCAGACTGCGAAAAAGATGAGTCGCCAAAAAAAATAAAACAGATCAGCCAAACAATTTGTTTCATCGGGCTTGTTTTGATTTGTTTTCAAATAGTATCATCACTTCAAAATCGTTTTTTAAATCATGAAAGAAATGGCCATATCCTTTCGGAACATAAATAATATCTCCTTTCTTTACATCCACATCCTTTCCATCGATTGAAAATTTCCCCTTACCTTTTAGTACCACATTTATCTCATCAACTTTATGTACCTGGGTACGATCACCGCCTGTAATCTTTGGTAAATGATAAATACCAATCGCCAGGGTGGTACATCTATGAAAAACTGTCCACGTAACCGTATCCGGTGATACAGCTCTTTCAATCTCTTCTTGGAGATAGGCTTTTGCAGAAATATCTTTTTCAGATGGCTTTGCTTTTGAGAACAATACCAGAACAGAAATATCTTTATTAATGTCAAAAAAACGATGCACTACTCCCGCTTTAACATAAAACAAAGAACCAGCACGAGCATCAAATGAACTGTCCCCCGCCAGCAATTTTGCTTTGCCATGCTGCACATAATATATTTCATCATAGTTATGAACTGGCTGTGGGTCCTTTTCTCCTGATCTTAATTTGTATAACCCTGCCTCAATAGTGGAGTCATCAACAAGCTGAAGCCACCGCTTTCCATTTGCCTTAAACGACTTCTCTGTAGTTCCGGAAGAATGGAATATTACTCCTTCAGACAGTTGCGCAGCTACATTGGTCATAAAAAAAATACAGGATGTTAGCATCGGTGCAAAAACAATTCCTTTATTAATCATATATCATAATATTTCTTTTTCAAAATTCTCAGTTATTAAACTCCGGTTACCTGTAAATGTTCCCATCGTCTCAGGTCATCAACCCATCATCGATGTCTGACTCAAGACTACATATTTCACTCTTTGCAAATCTTCTGAGTCTTTTTATTAACTCTCCTTGGCAATTAGGGCAGGTATATTTAAATATTGTTGAGCAACTGCTGCAAAAAGTACATTCATAGCTGCAGATATTTGCTTAGCCTGAATCCAGTGAAAGCGATTTAGAGCATTTTTCACAATTAGCCCTTTCATTTCTAATGCCATGGTGATTGGGTTTAATCCTTGTTATAAAACAATTCTATTTTTTTATCTCATGATTTATTTTATTTCTGATTACGCCTTAATTTTCTTTCAGTGAATTTATTTCTTTTTTGAATGATTCAAGATTTATTATTTGATCTTCCGGTACATTCTTTAAAGCTATCTCCCA
>CALMKY010000480.1 GCA_937867195.1 uncultured Saprospiraceae bacterium
TGTGAAAACACCCATTATAATTATGCACCGACCGTGACTGCCCCGGGACATGCATCTATCTATACCGGGACTACACCGGCTTTTCATGGAATCATAGGAAATGAATGGAGAATAAGGTATAATCGAAAGCCAATGTATTGCGTAGACGATACCACGGTGATATCGGTAGGTGGTATGACGTCATTAGGAAAAATGTCTCCTGTCAATCTATTAGCGACTACTATAACCGATGAATTGAGGCTGTATACGTATGACCGGTCCAAAGTCATCGGTATTTCCATGAAGGACCGTGGAGCTATCCTTCCTGCCGGTCACCATCCGAATGCTGCTTATTGGTTTGATGCAAACAGTGGCTCATTTATGACCAGTAGTTATTATATGAAAGATTTGCCACCCTGGTTAAAGGATTTTAATGCAGAAAACAACTGTCTCAGGCTTTTACAAAAAGGATGGAATACGTTGAAACCAATAGAGACTTATACTGAAAGTTATAAGGACAGCAATCCATATGAAGGGACCTTGCCTAATGACAAAGCAGGTGCAGTATTCCCTCATAATTTTAATACGACCAATGCCATCAATTATGGCAATGTACTCAATACGCCTGCAGGGAATACATTACTGAATGATTTGGCGAAGCGGATTATAGACAAGGAAAAAATGGGAGACGATGATATAACTGATTTTCTTACCGTTAGCTTCTCCACTCCGGATTATGCAGGCCATTTGTTTGGTTTGCAATCCATTGAAGTAGAAGACATTTATTTGAGGTTGGATCTTGAGTTTGAAAATTTATTTCAATATCTGGATCAAAAAGTGGGTAAAGGAAAGTATTTGGTTTTTCTTACTGCTGACCATGGAGTAGCCCAAGTGCCTCAGTTTTTAAAAGACAACGGATACCCGGGGGATTATTTTGAAGGCAAAAAGATGATGGATACTTTAAATGCAATCCTGGATAATAAATTTGGAAAATTTGTAATTGATGGAGTAAGTGGTAATCAAATCTTCTTAAATGAAGACCGGATAAGCTTTAAAAATTATAACCGAATTGAAATTATTTCAACCATCAAGTCATTTGTTTCCAGTTGGCCGGGTGTAGCAGGTGTGTACGATCGTTCAGAAGTCCCTCTTTTCAGTACCAACAATCCGGTACTGCGAAAGCTCCAGCTGGGATTTAACAATCAACGCAGCGGAGATATCATATTCTATCTGTTACCGGGATGGTTTGAAGGAGTGCGAGGGGTAGGCACGACGCACGGCACTCCTTATAGTTATGATTCACATGTTCCATTGGTTTGGTTTGGCTGGAACATAAAACCCGGAGCTAGCTTTATTCAATATGACATCACGGACATTGCACCAACCATTTCGCACCTGTTACAAATACCGATTCCAAGTGGCAGTTTCGGAAAGCCCGTCTTGGAAATCTTAAAATGATGAATTAAAGATTATGTCAATCACGAAGGAATCGGATTATCAGGGAATCTTGAAAGCAGGTGAAATAGTAGCTTTTACTTTAAAAGAAATGAAAGATCATGCACGTCCTGGCATGACGACCAAGCAATTAGATGATTATGGCGCAAGCATTTTGCAATCTTATGGCGCGAGATCCGCACCAAACCTGACGTATGGATTTCCAGGGTGGACCTGTATAAGTGTTAATCATGAGTTTTGTCATGGCATCCCTTCAGCTCGTAAAATTTTGAAAGACGGAGATCTGGTCAATATTGATGTCTCTGCTGAAATAAACGGATTTTTTGCCGATAACGGGAATTCTTTTGTGATAGGTAATGATATTTATAATCATCAAAAGTTAATAGATGCTTCAAAAAGTATATTGTATAGTGCCATTGATGCCATTTCTCATGATATCCGCATTTCTGAAATAGGTCATCGGATGGAGAAAGAAGCTGCACAGCAGGGTTATAAAGTAATTAAGAATTTAGCCGGTCATGGTATCGGCAAAAGCCTGCATGAGTCACCTCATGAAGTTTTAAATTACTACGATCCATTCACTAAGCAAAAATTTAAAAATCATTCGGTCATCGCTGTAGAGACTTTCATTTCGACTACTTCCGATTATGTTGTCACGGCACGGGACAAGTGGACCCTGTTAGGAGATCAAGGCGGATTCATGGCGCAGCATGAACACACGATCCTGGTCACGGATCGTCAGCCGATCATCCTGACGAAAAACAATGGTGTTTAAATTAAGTATCCGCTTTTCTTTCATTCAAACTCATCCAAAGAATTTCTACTGGATGGAATGCTTTTCTTGAAGTCCCATCTTTGATTTGATGCCTGCAGCTCGTTCCGGATGCAGCTATGAGTACCTGTTCATTACTTTTTCTAATGGTTGGAAACAATACCAATTCACCGATCTGCATGCTCATATCGTAATGTTCTTTTTCGTACCCGAAACTTCCCGCCATTCCACAGCATCCACTGGGAATTGTTGACACCGTATGGTTTGCAGGCAATCCAAGCACGTAGGATAAATGGCTGACATCAGTCAATGCTTTCTGATGACAATGACCATGAATCAATATTTTCCTTGGCGCGGTATCGAACCGTGATGAATCAATATTCCCAATTTTCGATTCGTTATATAAAAATTCTTCAATTGTAAAAGTAAGAGGCTTGATGGCCAAAGCTTTTTCTAAATCTTTGCCTTTTAAAATTAATGGATATTCATCTCTGAAAGACAATATAGCTGATGGCTCTACGCCAACCAATACATGATCATTAATAAATGGATACAATGCATGAACGTTCTGTATCGCATATTTCCTGGCCAATGGAAGCAATCCTTTTGAATACTGGGCCCGGCCACTGGGTGCATGATCTGTAAACCTGACAGGATGGCCTAATTTGTCCAATAGTTTTACTGCTGTCATGGCGATCTCGACATCGTAATGATTGCTGAATTCATCAATAAAAAACAAAACAGGCTTTTTCAGAGCTGAAACATCTGATTTGAAGGATTTAGTCCACGACTTGAATGTAAATTTGTACAAGTCCGGCATCTTTCTTTTTGGATGAATCCCTATGATGGATTTGGTTACAATATTATTTTGAAGGATATTGAATGCGGAGGGAAATGAAGCACCTAAATCATTGAGGGTGTCTATTTTTTCTAAAAGGGTGGTTCGTAAATTTTTTCCTTTGCGTCTATAATATTCATGGAGAAATTCAGATTTAAGTATGGTCATATCGACATTGGATGGACATTCATTATGGCAACCTTTACATGAAATGCACAGATCGAGAATGCTTTTTACTTCATTCATGTCCTGGAGGGAAGTTAAATCAGGTCTGCTGTAAAATTCTCTTAAAGCATTTGCCCTGGCCCGGGTACTGTCTTTTTCGTTTTTGCTGGCCATGAAAGTAGGACACATCGTCCCACCCATACTGGATTGTTTACGGCAATCGGCGGACCCGGTACATCTTGCTGCTGCGTGATAATGACCACCCCATTTACTAAAATCAAACATCGTCTCTTCGTTTGAATGTCTTCGTTCGAGATCACTGTTTTCATGTATATGCCGGAGGTCCTGGTCGAGTGGGGGAGCCTCTACTATTTTTCCGGGATTGAGTATGTTGTGTGGATCCCAGGTATGTTTAATTCTTTTTAATAATTGATAATTTTTTTCACCCAGTACCAAGGGGATTAATTCTCCTCTTAATCTTCCATCTCCATGTTCGCCGGATAGGGAACCTTTATATTTTTTTACTAAACGGGCACTGTCTTCACATATCATTCTAAATGTCTTCCGATCGGCTGGGTCGTGCATATTCAAAACAGGTCTGAGGTGTAGTTCTCCAGCGCCTGCATGCGCATAATACAAAGGTGATTGCTGATAGGAATCCATCATTGCTGCAAATTCCCTGATGTAATCGGGTAGATCTTCTATGGCGACCGCTGTATCTTCTATACATTCAATTGCTTTCGCTTCTCCCTCCATATTACCTAATAATCCCAAGCCGGCACGTCTCATTTCCCAAATATTTTTAATGGCAACAGGATCTTTTATGACCGGATAGGCATAGCCAAGTTGATTTGCCTGCAGATCGGCAACGACTTCATTGATTTGTTGCTCGACGATGGATCGGTCATTATTTCTAAACTCGATCATTAACAAGGCCGCCGGGTCACCTTCTACAAAATATTTGTATTTTTTAAATACTTCATGTCCATCCGTACAAGTAAGGATGACACGATCCATGAGTTCGCAAGTGTAAGGCTTGTGTCTCATAACTGTGACTACCGCCTGCATGGATTCATGGATAGAATGAAAATGGGGTAAAAACATTATGGATTCTTTTCCCGGTGTTTCGACCAATCTGAGTTTTGCTTCTGTAATGATCCCGAGCGTGCCTTCAGATCCTGCAAATAATTTTATAAGGTCAAATTTCCCTTTGTTCAATTCGTTCAAAACAAGATCTACAGAATATCCTGTATTTCGACGATGTACCGAGGGTTTTGGAAATTCATTGACGATTTCATTCCTGGTATCCTCATTGCTCAATTCGCTCACTAAATGATGACAAGCCGCATGTGCAAATGGATTCATGTATTTCCATTCGTTTTTATCCTGTGCAAAAAAAGTTTCAACACTGCCATCGGATAAAACCATTCTCAATTCGGTGACATAATCGCGTGTAGATCCATAGACAATCGAGTTGGCACCACAACTATTGTTGCCGATCATGCCTCCGATCATGGCGCGATTGGCGGTGGAGGTTTCCGGAGGGAAGAAAAGTCCGTGAGATAATAACGTTTGATTGAGTTTGTCCCTGACTACACCGGGTTGCAATCTGACGGTTTTATGGGCATCATCAATCTCATAAATTTCATTCATAAAGCGTGAAACGTCCAATACCAAACCGGACCCCACACATTGACCTGCTAAAGAAGTTCCTGCAGTACGGGGAATGATCCCTATCTTGTTTTCATTGGCAAATCTTACGACTTTGATGATATCTGATTCATTTTTTGGATGAATGACTGCAGTAGGTATTTCGCGGTATACTGAGGCATCGGTCGCATAGATGGCTTTGTGCAATGGGTCCCAATGGATTTCACCTTCCAGGCTTGCTTTTAAAGTTTCTAATTTGCTTTCACTTAATTGCATATGACAAATATAGATAAGTGCGGAGGATCGTGATGATTTTATAGTTGATCATGATCAGGATATAGTGCCTGTCTGTATGCAACGATATGGTTTTTCAACTGGACATCGTCTTCGCTAAAGACTCCTTGCTTGCTTTTGCCTCCGATATATCGTGATATTACAAATCCGGTTTCTTATATCTCGACTTATAGTAACTTTGAGATCACATGAAGCCTATTAAAATATTTATTGCAGGTTCCGGAGGTATCGGAAGGGCAGTGGCATTGATGCTTTCTGATTATTACAAAGACCAAATTACTGTTTACATAGGAGATAGTAATGCGAAGGCATGTGAAAATGCTCTTAAATGGATCTTGTCAGGACTAGACTTTAAGCCTATGATTTCGCTGGTAAAAATGCCAGGTCAGGGTGCGTCTGAAGAGATGACAACTATATTAAAATCCTGTCATATCATGCTGGATTGTCTTCCAGGAACCCAAGCCCCCAGGATTGCAAGACTGGCCAGGCAATTTCATTTACACTATATTAATTTGACTGAATATGTAAAAGAAACAAACGAAATTATCGAATTAGCGCAAGGTGCGGATTCAGCTTTCGTATTGCAAACAGGCTTGGCTCCCGGCTTTATCAATGTATTGGCCAATAAACTATATGAAGACTTATTCAAAGAATATCCTGTAGAAAAAGCAGATAAACTGATCATGCGAGTGGGTGCTTTGCCTTTAAACACACGGGATCCTCATTTTTATGGATTTACCTGGAGTCCGGTCGGAGTAGCTACCGAATATCTTGAAGATTGCGTTGTGATTCGCAATGGTCAAAAAACCATCGTTCCTGCTTTGACCTCCCGGGAAACATTGATCATCGATGGATTTCAATTTGAAGCAGATCTGACTTCTGGAGGCGCAGCTGATTTGCCGGACTATTTCCAGGATAAGGTAAAAGAACTGGATTATAAAACGTTGCGATATCCCGGACATTATGATTGGGTCACTATAGTAAATTCGACCATACCTGCCAACCGCGATAAAATTGAAGAATTGCAGCGCATCATGTTAGAAAACATTCCAATGGTGGAAGAAGATTTTGTCCTTATTTATTCAGCAGCGCAAGGCCGCGATAAAAATAATACCATCTGGCTCAATGAAAAGTCTTATTGGATCAATCAGGTTAATTGGGGTAAAATAAAACTCAAAGCAATACAGGCATCTACTGCGGCGCCGATGGCTGAAATATCAAGACTGGTATTGGAAGAAAATTGGCAAGGCCCCATTTTTCAATCGCAAATCAATCCTCACAAATTTATGGAAGGCCCTTTTGTGAAGAAAGTTTATAACAGCGGCAACTAGTCTTTAATTATCAGGATTTTTAATTATGCCTTGCACGATTCTGTAAATGAAAAACAGATTCGGTGTTTTGCTGTTTGAGAAAGCCATGAATTGAAATTTCGTTTCGGTAGGATATAGTTCATTTGCAATGATCCTCTCCAGTTAACCAATTTATCAACATATATTTTTCTAAAATCATATATAAAATTTCAAAATACATTGATCGAATTTGTATTTTTGCAACTTAATTTTAAATATGTCCCATCCACATCAATTCGAATCAAGACACCTGGGGAATGAACCACGGGAGGTAAACCAAATGCTCAAAACGATAGGTGTCGCCAGTCTTGATCAATTAATAGATGAAACGATTCCATCCGGCATCCGCATGAAATCACCGTTGGATCTTCCTGATGCCATGGATGAATATCAGTATCTGCGACATATAAAAAATGTAGGAGCTCAAAACAAAGTATACAGATCTTATATAGGTCAGGGATATTATGGAACTCATACGCCTTCTCCCATCCTTAGAAATATTTTTCAAAATCCGGGATGGTATACCCAATATACACCCTACCAGGCGGAGATAGCTCAAGGAAGACTGGAAGCTTTGTTTAATTTCCAGACAATGGTCTCGGACTTGACGGTACTTCCCATCGCCAATGCCTCCTTATTGGACGAAGGCACCGCTGCGGCAGAAGCCATGAATATGTTCTACCATCTGGCAAACAAATCAGGAGAACAAGTAAAATCCAAATTTCTGGTGGATTCGCAAGTATTCAGCCAGACCCTGGATATCATAATCACCCGGGCTGGATTCTTAAATATTGAAGTCGTAGTCAAAGATATTAATGAACAAGATCTAATCGATCCGACAGTATTCGGTATTCTCCTGCAGTATCCGGGCCGTCAAGGCTTCGTGACCGACTATAGTGTACTGACGCAAAAAGCGCACGCACAGAATATTTATGTCACCGTGGCGACAGATCTACTGGCTCTGACGGTATTATGCCCTCCCGGTGAATGGGGTGCAGATGCAGCCGTAGGGAATGCTCAACGTTTCGGTGTTCCCATGGGTTATGGTGGTCCTCATGCTGCATTCTTTGCTTGCAAAGAAGAATATAAAACTGGTATATGGCGGCGGAAACAAAGGTCTCATGTCGGCAGTAGCCAATGCAGTATTAGCCAATGGGGGAAGTGTTACCGGTATAATGCCAAAGGTTCTTGCAGAATGGGAACACCAGCACAATGGGTTAACTGAGTTGATCATTGTAGAAGATATGCATACCAGAAAAAAAATGCTGTATGCACTACTTATTTCATTTGCATTATTTGGTATATTGTCAATGGTAGATTTTTGGAGATGGGAATATAATTATGGCCACAACTTAGACCCCAATGCGGCAATCATTGTTCCTGGTATGAGTTATCAGCCACCACTCATTGGCTTTAAGCAATTACTCAATTTTGGA
>CALMKY010000481.1 GCA_937867195.1 uncultured Saprospiraceae bacterium
ATGCATTGGGGGACAGAGTATCTTTTGACTGCTGATGCAAAACAGACTGATATAGGTCACAAACTTATCGACAACGGAGCGGATGTAGTTTTCGGTTCGCATCCGCATGTGGTAGAGCCGGTAGAAGTTTACAAAGATCGACCAATATTCTACTCTCTAGGAAATTTTGTTTTCGATCAGGACTTTGGTGACACTACTGTAGGGATTGCAGCCGGCGTGGAGTTTCAGGCGGACAAAATCAAAGTATCACTATACCCATTTGATATTACAAAATTCAAACCAACCTTTATGGCGACGGCTCCAGCCACAACTTTCTGTGGAAAAATTCTAACAGGGATTAACTCTACTGGTTGCGATTTCGAAATCCCCATAAAGAAATAAAAAGATTGTGATAGAATATTTTCATGTCGACAAATAAAAAAAGAATTATTCTTGTATAAAAATTTTATGAATGCAGAACAAAAACGTCTTTTAGAAGCCAAAAATCGTCAGACAAATTGGAAACGTTGGGGTTGTTATTTAAGCGAACGTGCTTGGGGAACTGTCCGCGAAGATTATTCGTCTGATGGTTCGGCTTGGGATTATTTTCCTTTCCAACACGCCAACAAAAAAGCATTTCGCTGGAATGAGGATGGAATTGCAGGGATTTGCGACCGTAAGCAGCGCATTTGCTTTAGTTTAACCTTATGGAACGGAAAAGACGAAATTTTAAAGGAAAGACTTTTCGGATTAGCAGGACCGCAAGGGAATCATGGTGAAGATGTAAAAGAACTTTATTATTATCTCGATGCTGCACCCAGTCATTCCTATCTCAAGCATTTGTATAAATACCCCATACAAGCCTATCCATACGAATGGCTGGTGAATGAAAATCGCAATCGGACAAAGGATATGGGAGAATTTGAAATCATGGATACTGGCGTCTTTGATAACTTTCAATACTTTGATATCACGACAGTATATGTTCAAGCCAATCCGGATGATCTGGTGATTTGCATCTCGGTTGTCAACCGATCCAATGCGTTCGCTTCGTTGCACCTTTTACCCACCCTCTGGTTTCGGAATATCTGGACAATAGGCCATGTGGATACTAAACCGATGATCAAACTCAGATCAGCCGATTCTGTATCGGTCTCGCATCAATTGGCCGGAGATTACATTCTCTATTTTGATCCATCCGATTCAACGCTGTTTACCGAAAATGAATCCAATAAAGAAAAGTTATGGAATGTACCCAACGAATCGATCTATGTAAAAGATGCATTTCACGATGCAATTGTACACCATCATGAAGATAGATACACCCAAAAGGAAGGTACTAAGTTTGCCCCGGTTTATAAATTGGATCTTGATCCCGGAGCCAGTAAAACGATCAAACTGAGACTTTGCAAGAATGAAATGAAAAAACCATTTTCCGATGTAGAAGCAATTCTGAAAAAAAGAATCAATGAATGCAATGAATTTTATGATGCTATTCAAAATAATAAGCTGACCACAGATCAAAAAAACATTCAAAGACAAGCTTTGGCCGGAATGATATGGTCAAAACAATTTTATTATATCGATATTCCTACCTGGCTGAATGGGGACCCGGGGCAGGTGCCGCCGCCCGCGTCCAGGCTGCACGGACGCAATCATCATTGGATGACCCTGAATAACCGGGACATCATCTCTATGCCCGATAAATGGGAATATCCATGGTATGCCGCCTGGGACCTCGCATTTCATACGGTACCCATATCGATGATCGACCCAGAATTTGCAAAAAGTCAATTGGTACTTTTATTGAGAGAATGGTATATGCACCCCAATGGTCAGCTACCTGCTTACGAATGGGCATTTAGTGATGTCAATCCTCCCGTACATGCATGGGCAAGTATTCAGGTATACAAAAATGAAAAGAATATAACCGGAAAAGGAGATATCGATTTTCTGAAAAAAGTGTTCCAAAAATTATTAATCAATTTTACCTGGTGGGTTAACCGTAAAGACCGCAAAGGCAATAATGTATTCGAAGGCGGATTCCTGGGTCTGGATAATATAGGAATCATAGATCGCAGTAGCCCTATTCCAGGGGGTGGATATATAGAACAGGCGGATGGTACTGCCTGGATGGCAATGTATTGTCTTAATATGCTGGAGATCGCGCTCGAAATTGCCCAATACGATATGAGCTTTGAAGATGTAGCCACCAAATTTTTTGAACACTTCGTTTACATCGCAGAAAGTCTGAATCGAATACAGAAGAACTGGACGGGCTCGTGGGATGAACAAGATGGATTTTTCTACGATATACTCGCTTTACCCAATGGGGACTATAAACCGCTTAAGATAAGATCATTGGTAGGTTTATCTACTTTGTTTGCCACTTATAAAATTCCAGGTTCATATCTCACAAGGCTGAAGGACTTTACGATGCGATTGCATTGGTTTAAAAAATATCGGATCGATAATCAACAATACATTGTGTTGGAAGAAAATGACAGCACCGGTGATATTTTATTATCCCTTGTTCCGCAAGACAGGTTAAAAAAATTATTGCATGCCATGCTGGATGAAAATGAATTTTTATCTTCTTCCGGCATCCGGGCTATATCCAAGATTCATGAGCAGGGCTACTATGAAGAAATCGGCGGACAATACTTCGGTCTTAAGTATGAACCGGGAGAAAGCAGCACCGGTTTGTTTGGAGGTAATTCTAACTGGCGCGGTCCGATCTGGATGCCAATGAATTATTTATTGATCCAATCCCTGAGAGAATATCAATCTTATTTTGGCAATCAGCTGCAAGTTGAATGTCCGGCAAATTCAGGTCATATTATGTCACTGGATCAGGTTGCAAACGATATTGCTCAGCGGCTGATATCCATTTTTGAATGGAAAGATAATAGTCGCAAATTTTTCGGAGAATGTTCGCTGTTTAAAAACGATTCTTCTTTCAAAGATCTCATTTTATTTTATGAATATTTCCATGGCGATAATGGCCGGGGAGTAGGGGCTTCTCACCAAACCGGATGGACAGGATTGGTCGCATCGTTGATTAATTGATACAAAGCGATGACATCATTCAATAACCTGCAAGCCTTATTTTAGGGATCGGTCGAAACCAGGTTCAGGAAGATTAGCCAATTACTTTTTTCATCACCCGTTCGGCATTACCACCCAATACCTGATCGGCTTCGTGGTCATGCAATCCTTTCTTGACCAATAAGGATTTCAGATCCGATAGTTGCCTGTAATTATCCAGTACGGGTTTAAAGTTAGCGTCCATATCCGTACCGATCGATACATGATCGATGCCCACTGCATCGATGAGCCTCAAGACGTTATCGCCATATTCGTCAAAGCTTTTATTAAATCCCGATGGCCAGGCACCGATAATACCACCCGTCTTCGCCACTGCTATAGCATGTTCTTTCGTGATCGCCCTGCGGCCAATGGGTCGATCCGGTTCCATCGCAAGAATACTGTGTGAGAGCATGATGGGCGATGAGGTGATATCGGATACAGCTTTGGTGGTTTCATAAGATGCGTGAGCGACATCGATCAGCATACCAATGGTATTCATTTTCTTCACCGTATTTTTTCCGAAATCAGACAAACCGTTAAATGATACAGCCGCGGTCTGTAAGTCACCTAAGTCATTCGGTGCATAATGTACCAACTGGATAGAACGGATGCCGTCATGATAAGCTTCATCTATTCTTTCTATGGATCCTTCGAGAAAGTCACCGCCTTCTACTGAGAGATAAGCCTGTAATTTTTTTGATTTCAGGTCTTTTGTATAAATGGATTGATGAATACCGGAGGTATGCAAATATGCCTTGATTTCATTTAACTGTCGTTTGTATTCATGCCAACCTTCACCGGATTGATACTTACCTGTTACGTTCACGCCGGTAGCCCCGACCGATATGATCCCTGCATCGGCAACCAATGCAAAAAAAGCACCACTCAGCTGACCCGCATTCATGTCGCTAATGGTTTTGGACGGATCTCCTGCATCCTTGGTTCCCAAAGCAAATATTCTTCCGGGATGACAATGCAAATCGAAGGTAATGGGAAGCTTTTTATTTTCTGACACAGGATAGCTATTTGCCAAAGACCAACCCAGATACGCGCTGAAAGATTGATTTATAAATTTTCGTCGATTCATCATTGGCCTAAATTAATAATAATGATTCATTCTTCAATAATTCAGCAAGAATTTGAAGATCATTCATTCATCTAAAAATCAGCAAAAATCAATCTAACTTCGTTTGATCAAAGATGCAAACCAAGAGCGATCAGGATTTAGTCAAAGATTGTATGACCGAGCTTTGTCGTCAGGCTGGTTTTTTGGATATCAACTCGATGGTTCAACGTGACTATGAATTCCTGAGCGAGCAGATAGAATCAAAAACAGGTATCGTTATTAGCTTGTCAACAATTAAAAGACTCCTCAATGGTCAATTTACCCGTATTCCACAGATCGCCACTCTCAATGCCATCAGCAATTTTATAGGATATACCAACTGGCAAGATTATAAAACCAAAAGTAAAATGATGGCCACGGCACCACAAAGCCTCGTGTCGCCAACCATGCCGGTTATGTTGCCTCATGCTAAAATTAAATTTCCATTTCAACGGGTGATCCTTATAGGTTCTGCCATCATGCTTTCGTTGCTTTTATTAATATCTACAAAGCATACCGTACAGAATACGCGACACGCATCCTTTTCCATCACGCATACGAATGAAAACAATCTACCCAATACGGTCATTTTTCATTACAATGTGGACTCCATCGATGCTGACAGCTTTGCTATTCAACAATCTTGGAATAAAGCCCGGCGTCGCAAAATTTTCAAACATCAATATATCATGACCGATATATATTATGAGCCCGGATATCATGTGGCTAAATTATTTGCCAATGATCAAATCATTCGGACGTTGGATGTCAGCATACCCACTGATCGATGGATATTTTATGCTAAGGAAGAATTTGGTTCGATACCCCAATACATAAAATTTGATGGAATCCAAGGCGGAGCATTAAAAATAAGTCCTGAGCAGGTCAAAGCCAGCCTGGTCAATACCGATAAAGACCAATTCTATGTGATGACCTATTTCCCAGCGAATATTAAAGATAGCAGTGATAATTTTATAATGAAATGCAGAGCACGAACTCATCCGGTGAAAAACAATGCATGCCCGTTTATGATGTATGAGATTTTCGCCCAGCGTAATTTTACTTATTTCATATCCAATGCCAGAGGATGTGCCCATACCCTGGGGGCTCAATTTGGAGATGTACTGTACAAAGGAGATTCTGAAGATATGTCTGCCCTCTGTTCGGATGTTTTGGAATGGAATGATATCGAATTTATTGTAAAAGCCAGGAAAGTCACCATCCGCATGAATGGTAAAGAAGTCTTTCATACTCAATATCATGAGTCAAATGGGTTGATTACCGGCCTAGGATTTATTTCCAATGGTTTGCCAGAGATAGATTATATCGATTTCAAGGCGTTGGGCGATGTAATTGTTTATAATAATAACTTTGAATGATATCACCACGATAATATCAAATCATCTTTTCCTATGGGAATTGTAGAGGACCATGTTGATTTGCAAATCGTTTCTTAATTTCAACACTCCAGGCAACCTAAAAGCCTGGTATTTCGTAATCTGTAAATGTAAATGGGAGTGAGTATACTGCCAGAGTCGACATTGGTAACTATCATCGAAGGTTGTGTGGTGGATGACCGCAATAGCCAAAAGAGGTTTTATAAATATTTCTATGGCTTTGCCTATACGGTATGCCAGAAATACATAAGCTCACACGATGATACGATCGAAATACTCAACGATGGCTTCCTGAGGATTTTTAAAGATCTGAATAGATTTGAAAAAAGACAAGATAGCCTGGAATCTTCTCTCAAAGCATGGATCAGGAGAGTAATGGTCAATGCAAGCATCGATAAACTCCGTAAGTACAAACTGAAAAAAAACCAACCCCATGAACACGATATGGACCACGCTGAGATCAGCACGCCTGATATTGCCGTAACCAACTTGTCTTATCAAGATTTATTGAAATGTATCGAACAATTATCCCCTTCATACCGTAATGTTTTCAATATGCATGTGATCGATGGTTATTCTCATGAGGAAATCGCCAAAATGCTTGGTATATCGATCGGAAGTAGTAAATCAAATCTGGCGAAAGCCCGACTAAACCTTCAAAAAATTTTATCCTCAGAACATAATTACAAAATATATGAGCCAAAGGCTATCTGATAATTTTGATAATAGTATCCGTCGTATTGCTGACGAAGCCGATACCCCTTTCCATGAGGAATCATGGGCTGCGATGGAAAAGCTATTAGACAAAAGGAAAAGACGCATGATACCCCTGTGGTGGTATTGGGGTGGTGGTGCATTGGCAGGATTCATCCTCGCAACTATTTTATTCTTTCATGATCATAAGAAATTTCAAATTGATCCTGCACAAGATCCCAGGGCAATCTCTACTACAAGTGCCATCAACGACTGGTCATATGCACTCCACTTGATTAAAGCCCAAATTATCAAATACGATAAGACATTGCACCCTGAACACGTTCTGATCTATTCCAATCATGAAAAAAATAGATCCACTATCCGATCTGCCCCTGGTGACTATACTCTATCCGGCCTACACAACCGATCTCATCCTGACCCGACCATACATGAAAGCATTCAATTGTCAAATTCAAATCCTAAAGCAAACGAAATGCCGGACGAGCCCTCTGATGTGAAAGTATCAGTCAATGAATCGGTCATTCAGGATACCAGGCGTGAGTGGTATGAAGTTGGCTTAATCCCTTTTATGACCGGTAAATTATTTTTTGACCGGAATATCGTCATACCATCCGGGCCACTCAAGCAATCTGGTAATTTCAAGAGTGAAGAAATTTCTTACCGCAGAGGTTTGTTTGCAGGTATTGTTTTTTCACCGCACAATAATGAAAAGACCGCCGTGGATATAAAAGACCGCCCATACGGTAAATCAAATGAAATGTATGGCCTTGACGTTGGATATCAATTATCGAAACGCCTGTCTGTTTCCACCGGAATTCATTACACCAAACGATATTACGATGCGTATGAAGGAGATTACGAAAATGACAACTATTTAAAAAACTATAAGATTCTAAAAGTAAACGCTGCTTGTGGAATAGTCGATATTCCCATCCATCTGAATTATCATGTAGTTCAATGGCATGGAACGTCCTTGATCCTACATGCAGGAATATTGTCCCAACAAATGAGAAATGAAAATTATGGATACCATTTCAATGATCCTTGGGGCAAATACGGCTTTTATACTAAAACCTTTGCAACCAACCATATCGGCTTGTTTACCGCCGGAACCGTTGGCTTCGGTTTACAACAAAAGATCGGCCATCATCTGGCCTTATCTCTCAACCCGTATTATAATTATTCTTTGAAAGGGGTTGGGGAAGGCAATGTAAGATTAAAATCGAGCGGGTCGACCATCGCGTTACACTATTTGTTTGCGAATTAGTTTATTACTCACAAGATGAGGGTCCATTCCAATCAGGTCATTTCTTATTTCGACCAATATTTAATTCAATTTGTTTTTTAGCCAATAGCATTCTGGATGGACCGCTTCCATGAATTATGGAGTATTGAACCTGATGGGACTCTAAAACGGATTTATACAAATCAAACAACCTTTCCCGGTCATATGGATTGACTCTCAGGGGATCAGGCTCCCATGGAATATCGGGTGCGCACAATAAAGTAATACTGTACCGGTGATGAGCCATCAAAGATTGCAGAGCCAATGGTACATGATGGTATTTATCTTTACACCAAACATACAATACCGTCAGGTCCGTGTCACAAATAATGGAACCATTTTGGGAATACTTGTTTTCAGCTTTGATTTGTTGGTGAGCCATCTGTACCAGGTCGTTGCTTTGATTTATTTTCCTTCCTTTTTCCATAAGTTCTCTTGCCACTTCAGCAACATACGCATAACCAAGTTCTTTTGATAGGTAAAGAGCCAATTGAGTTTTACCTGTTGATTCAGGGCCGGTAATGGCAATTTTGATGGGTTCAGGATGGATCATAGTGAAACAATTTGAAGATAATTCCGGTTTAATTCCCAATCGGAGATCTGAATCCTGGCCTTTGCAAGAATCAAAGATTTATTGAGTTGCCGAAAAATTATAAAAGCGGGTTTCATGATTCTTAACAAGGAATGAATTTTTATTATACCAATCAAACTCAGAGGCAAATAATTTGCCTTTCGAGTATCCGGATACACGTCGATGCCGGAGATGTCAAAGTATTTGCTCTGGGCAATTTGAAAACGGTTGATTCTACTTTTGTTCCTTTAAAGCAAATTTACTTTTTATTGATTATAACAAAAAATTATATACTTCATTTCTTTAATTACTTCTAATTTGCAATCGTTATTTATGCAGGATATTGAACCGTATTTTAGATGGAGGGATCAATACATAGCATCCGAAGATGCTGATTCGCCATTTTATGGTACTCAATACAGTGAATTTCATTATACCCATGCTATTTATAATTACCTGATTCATCCGCAATGGGATGACATGGACAGTGAGACATTGTATCTCAAAATTTTATTTGTCGATTATGATGAAGGATATGCTATTATTGAATTTATTGGTGAATGGAATGATGCCATCCAGAACGACATCATGTTTCTTAAGCGTCGGATCATTGAGAAAATGATAGACAAAGGGATTCATCGGTATATCCTGATCCTGGATAATGTGCTCAATTTTCATTCTTCCGATGATTGTTATTATGAAGAATGGTATGACGAAATAGCTGAAGAAAGCGGTTGGATTACCATGTTGGGCGTGTCCGATCACATCGAAGAGGAAATGAAAACTTCCAACCTCCAGTTTTACATTCACTTCGGTCAGCAGTATAACCAAATTCAATGGAGAAAGCACGATCCGGCCCAGGTATTTTTACAGGTGGAAAAAGCCATGAATGCACAAATAAAAAGACTTAGAAATTAAGTGAATGCATATCATCCATAAAACTTCCTTCGCCCTCAACTAAATGTTCCAATGAGCACATTCAATTTTGTAGTATAACTTTGAATGTATGAAGATTTCCAATATCCGAAGATCGTACAATAGGCATGAACTCAGAGAAGATCAAATGGACCCAAATCCATTCAACCAGTTTCAAATTTGGTTTGATAACCATTTAAAAAATGATAAAATGGAGCCGACGGCGATGACCTTGAGCACTGCCACCAGAAACGGCAAGCCTTCGTCCAGGGTGGTTTTACTAAAAGGTTTCGATGCCATCCATGGATTTATGTTTTATACTAATTATGAAAGTCGTAAAGCCCAGGAAATAAAGGACAATCCTCATGCTTCTATATTGTTTTATTGGCCTGACGAGGAAAGACAAATCCGAGTAGAAGGTAAAATTAAAAAATTACCTAAGCCATTCAATGAAACTTATTTTCATCAAAGGCCGCGATCGTCCCGGATTGGGGCGTGGTCATCCGCTCAAAGCAAAACACTCAG
>CALMKY010000482.1 GCA_937867195.1 uncultured Saprospiraceae bacterium
ATTTATCTGTGGATGTGCGCTCTTTAATGCACGGAAATTATGTATTGCGATATACTACCACCGACGGAGTTAAATCACAAAAATTTAATAAACTTTAGCAGAGGTCAATTATTAAATACTGCCGTGAATCTATATTAGATCACGGAATCATTGTATTTTGAAATTAAAAAGGATGGGTACACACGGTACCCATCCTTTTTTTCTTTTGATTCATTCATCTTTGGATACCTTTGATGTGTCTTCATATTGTACAATTCCGTTGGAGAAAGAAGTTTATAAATTGCATAGACCCGTAGCGCAGGCTATCATCCATTGTCTTGGCGAAATCATCATCAGGCAATATCCTGCCGATAAGGTGATTGAAAGGTGTTTCAAAGAAAATCCAAAATTTGGGAAAAGAGACAGAGGGACCATTGCGTCCAATGTATACGATATAGTGCGCAATTATGTATTGATCAGACATTGTGCTGATCAAAAAAATGATTTATGGGGAATGCTTGGGATCTGGATTTTGAATTGCAATTACACCTTGCCAGCCTGGGATGAATTTGCGCATGTCAACCGGTCTAATATCCGGCAAAGATGGAATGAAGCCATTAAAGATAAAAGGTTACAATATTCTGTTCCGGTAGAGTTGGATCAGATCGGAAAAAGTGAGTTGGGTGATCGCTGGTATAGAGAAATGCAGGCAATGCATGTACCCGGTCAAATGATCCTCAGGGTCAATACACTCAAATCCAATATGAAGCAAGTGATCACCGTCTTAAGGGGAAACGAAATACAGTTCGAACAATTCAAAGATGAATATCATGAAGCAATAAAAATCAATCAGCGGATAAACCTGTTTACATCTGATCTGTTTAAACAAGGATTTGTAGAAGTGCAGGATTATGCGTCACAACAAGTTGCTCATTTTATAAAGCCTCAATCAGGTCAAAGAATTATCGATGCCTGTGCCGGGGGAGGGGGTAAGGCATTGCACTTAGCTACCTTGATGCAAAACAAAGGCCGCGTCTTGGCTTTGGACATAGATCAATACAAACTTTCCAATCTGCATAAGCGTGCGGTGCGTGATGGTATCGATATCATCGAAACGAAGTGGATCGAAAATAATAAAGTGATCAAAAGACTGGAAGGACAGGCCGATATCCTTTTACTCGATGTACCCTGTACCGGCTCGGGTGTTATAAAACGGAATCCAGACTCAAAATATCGTATCGATAAAAATTTTATTACCGGCATTTTGGAAAAGCAGAGTCAAATATTAATGGATTATTGCAAAATGACAAAACCGGGCGGTGATTTAATCTACTGTACATGCAGTATTTTCAACAGTGAAAACAGGAAACAAGTAGATTCTTTTTTGTCAAATCATCCCTTTTTTGAATTTCAGGAAGAAAGGACTTTATGGCCGTCAGAATTTGGTTATGATGGATTCTATATGGCTCGAATGAAAAGAATAAGATAGAATTCATGAAATACAAAGAGCCGACATCAACATCGGCTCTTTTTTTAATACTCACAAATCTTACTCAAAAAAATATACTGTGAAACAGGATTTTACTATACTATCTTGGACTCAGCAGGAAAGCTTCTTTACGATCGCTTCCGGGATAATATCCAATGACCAATACACCATCGCTATTGGGTGAAGCTTTGATTGCATTGATTACGTCGGATACTTTGGTTACTGGTTTGCGATCGATGCTGGTAATAACAAATCCTTCTTCTACCTGGGCGTCTGCCAATTGACCCGGACCCACTGAAGTAACCTGTACTCCTGCAGAAGGTATTCCCATGTCCTGAGCGGCTTCTTTACTGACTGCCTTAAGCTCAGCTCCTAATGCGCTGGCAACATCCTCGTTTTGTTCTGCTCTTGGAGTGGTCACACTTGCGGTGCCTGCTTGATTTTTCAACGTAACATCAAAGATTTTAGCCAGTCCGCCGCGATCAACTTTTACAGAGAGTTTATCTCCAATGCGATGACTGCCCACGATTTCCATAAGATCTGCACTGCTGGTAACTTTGCGGTCATTAATGGATGTCACTACATCGTTTAATTTGATTCCAGCCTGATCAGCTGCTCCGTTTGGCGAAACTCCGTTGATAAATGCACCTTCATTGACATGCAGATTTTTATCTTTTACAATACGATCATCTACATTTTGGATGGTGACGCCCAGGTACCCGCGTTGAGTACTGCCATATTGAATCAGATCTGCAACCACGCGGGATGCCAGATTGGCCGGCACGGCAAATCCGTATCCTGCATAAGATCCGGTCTGGGATGCAATAGCTGTATTGATACCAATCAGATTGCCTCCAAGATCAATTAATGCACCACCGCTGTTGCCTGGATTGATGGCGGCATCCGTCTGTATAAATGATTCGATACTTCCTTGCTGGTTCATGATATCGATGTTGCGACCTTTGGCACTCACGATACCTGCAGTCACGGTAGAAGTCAGGTTAAAAGGATTACCGATTGCTAAAACCCATTGTCCGATTTTAACAGCATCACTGTTAGAAAATTTCAATGACGGCAGATTTTTCTCCTCGATTTTCACGACAGCTATATCTGTACTTGGATCGGTGCCGATGAGTTTAGCTTTAAACTTTCTTTTATCGTTCAATATTACCTCCAGATCATCGGCTTCTTTGACCACGTGGTTATTCGTGACAATATACCCATCGCCATTGATGATCACACCGCTACCTGAGCCTACACGCGGCCCTTGTTCTTGGGGCATTCCATTGCCAAAAAATTGATCAAATAGATCGTTTTGAGATTGCCCCCGGCTATGGGATCTCCTGTTGACTCCGGCTGTATTGATAATGTGAACGACTGAGCCAATCGATTTTTCAGCTACCTGAGTAAAATCAAGTGCCACCGGGGCACCTTTTTCATCCAGTGTGTAAAGAGCGTTTTTACTTGGGTTTTTATCAACATGTTCAATAATTACATTTTTATT
>CALMKY010000483.1 GCA_937867195.1 uncultured Saprospiraceae bacterium
AAACTGTAAAACCAAGTTTGGTTAATTCAAAATTCAAAATTCAAAATTCAAAATTTTGAGGGTGAGACTTTTTTCCTTGCCTGGACGACCACTCCGTGGACACTTCCTTCCAACCTCGGTCTCACGGTTGGCGCCGATATTGAATACGTGCTGGTAAAAACCATCAACCCCTATACACATTTACCTATTAATGTGATACTCGCCAAAGCCCTGCTGGGCAAGTATTTCAAGCCCGAAGGCGAGAATGGTGATTTTGATAATTATAAAGAAGGCGAGAAGCTGTTGCCCTGGAAAATACTGGCATCTTATAAAGGATCGGAACTGGAAGGCGCCCGCTATGAGCAACTGATACCGGGCGATGCCAACACCCTTGCCCGCATACAGGAAATAACCCCCGGCGCTGATCCCTTCCGCGTGATCACCGGCGATTTTGTTACCACCGAAGATGGTACCGGCATTGTGCACACCGCCCCCGCCTTTGGTGCGGATGACTTCCGGGCAGGTAAGAAAAATAACCTGGGCATACTGACGCTGGTGGATAAAGAAGGAAAATTTGTGGAGGGCCTGGGAGAATTCAGCGGCCGCTATGTAAAAAATTACAAAGACCAGCCGGATTATGTGGATGTGAACGTGGATATTTCAGTAAAGCTGAAACTGGAGAACCGTGCTTTCAAAATTGAAAAATACGAACACAACTATCCCCATTGCTGGCGTACAGATAAGCCCATTATTTATTACCCGCTGGACGCATGGTTCATCAAAACCACGGCGGTAAAAGACCGGATGGTGGAGCTGAATAAAACCATTAACTGGAAACCCGCCGCCACCGGCACCGGCCGTTTTGGCAACTGGCTGGAAAATATCCAACGATCCTTTCAGATAAAATAGTTGGAATGGAAGCGACCAAATTATTCCAGGATGCGCAGATCATTTTGAATAAAATGATTCTTGAAAAATGGGTGGATGCTCAGGGAGTCATTGGAATTTTTAATGCCAATACGATTTATAATGACGATATCTCCATACATCATAATGGAAAATCATTCATAAGTCATCAACTGCGTCAACAAAGAGAAAAAGCATCAGGATTACCCTACCTGAGTCTTGCTGATTTTATTGCGCCTGAAGATTCAGGTATCCAAGATTATATCGGAGCGTTTGCCGTGACAGCTGGCATCGGGGTAGAACAGAAAGCAAAAGAACTCGAAGCAAAACAGGATGATTACAATGCCATATTGGTAAAATCGCTGGCAGATCGTCTTGCAGAAGCATTTGCAGAATATCTTCATTATAAACTCAGAGTAGAATATTGGGGTTATGCTACTGACGAGAATTTATCGAATGATGATATGATATCGGAAAAATACCAGGGTATACGTCCTGCTCCCGGTTATCCTGCCTGTCCGGATCATCTCGAGAAGCAAACGATTTTTGATTTACTCGACGTACCCAATTCAATTCCCATGACATTGACAGAAAGCATGGCGATGTATCCTGCAGCATCGGTCAGTGGCTGGTATTTTGCTCATCCGGATTCAAAATATTTTGGACTCGGACAAATTGCGAAGGATCAGGTGATGGATTATAGTAAGCGAAAAAACTTGGATATTAGCATCTCTGAAAAATGGCTGGCACCTGTGCTAGGCTACGAAGTGTAATCAAATATGAATGAAGAGAATGTACATACACTCACTTCCGGAGGCGATGATATGAGCCTGAAGGATCTTATCTTAAAAGGCAAGAAATATTTCCTTGTTCTCTGGGGTAAAAAGTTTTGGATCTTACTTTGTGCGCTGTTAGGTTTGGGTGGTTTGTATTTAAAAGATTATTTAACGCCCATTAAATGGATGGCCCGATTGACTTTTTCATTAAACGAAGGGGATGGCCCTTCCGCTGGATCGATTACGGGTTTATTGGGGCAGTTTGGATTAGCCGGGACATCATCCGGTAAGGTCTCCTTTGATAAAATTGTGGAGTTATCAAGGTCGATGCGAATCGCCAATAAAGCATTATTTCAGAAAGCGGTGGTTGGTGGTAAAGAAGATTACATAGCCAATCATATTATCGATATTTATAAATTTCGTAAAGAATGGTCTAAGTGGGATCCATACATGAAAGAATTCAGATTTAATTCTGATCATATTGATTCTTTTTCAATAAAGGAAAAATCCGCCCTCAAAGGAGTCTATGCATTTACCGTAGGAGGGTTTAAACCCGGATTGATCGCATGTGGTTACGATAATAAAAGTACCATATTTTATATTTCAGCTTCCACGCTCGATGAAGACTTAACGTTAGCCTTGGCGAAGAATTTTTATGAATATTTATCTGATTTTTATATACAGCAGGCAAATGATAAACAAAGGCAAACCTATGACTTAATAAAAGCAAAGGCTGATTCACTATACCGAAGATGGACCGGGTCTGAATATTCAATTAGCAGGGAAGAACAAACTTCCAATGGACTGTGGTCACCAATCGATAGAACCGGAAGAAATATTCAAACCAAGACAGCTACCATTTTTTCAGTTGCCTACGGAGAGGCACTTAAAAACCTCGAGATGGCAGATTATGCCTTAAAAAACGCAACACCTTTTATTAAACCGATCGATATACCTTTCCTGCCGCTGGATCCTATTACACCAAATTTGTTAAAAGATTTAATTATTGGATTTATTATGGGTGGAGGGCTGGCCTGTACATATATTTTAGGGAAAAATATTTTAGATCAGGCTTTGAAATCCTGATAAATCCGATATTTTTGAGTAAAAATTTTACTCAATCTTGATTGAGGCACTTATTTCTTCCAAGACGCGCATAAAGCTATTGCTTAAGTTTTTTCTTAATAGCAATAATAGCTCTTATTTGCGTGGCCTGGAATCTGAGTTTGGCGAATCCACTAATGCGATAAGACATGAATTAAACAAGATGGAAGATGCGGGAATGCTTTCATCTTATCTGGAAGGAAATAAAAAATTTTTTAAAGCCAATACTGGCTATCCCCTGTACAATGAGATCCACAGTATACTATTGAAATACATTGGGATAGATCATATCATAGAGCAAGTACTGCATAGGCTGGGTCATTTAGAAAATGCCTACCTAACGGGTTCTTTTGCTAGCGGTCGTGATAGTGGGATGATTGACCTGATTTTGGTGGGCCAACTGGATAAAACGTATTTGATAAACCTTGTAGAAAAGGCTGAAAAATTAATACAACGCAAAATAAGATTTGTGATTTATGAAAATCAGCCTGAATTGGATCAAGGGTGGTCCAATTTTGATTTGCCCCCATTATTAATTTGGTCACAGATGGTGACGGGAGACCCACAAATCAGTCTAATAAAAACTCAGTCATGACGTCTACCAAACACACATATCAAAACGATCTTTCAGCCACTGAATCCAAATGGTTTGCTGTACTGACTCGCGTAAAGGCAGAAAAAATGGTTGCTTGTTTATTGGCAGACCGGAAGATCAGCGTTTATCTACCCTTACAAAAAATTACTAAAGTCTATACCCGTAAAAAACGCACCAGTCTAATCCCGTTGATGTATCGATATGTATTCGTCCACATCACCCAACCACAATATGTTCAGGTCCTCGAGACACCCCATGTGGAAGGATTTATAAGATTTAATAAAAACCTCCTCTCCATACCCGATTTTGAAATCGAATGGCTTCAAAGAGTGACAGGTGAACAAGCAGATATTGCCCTTGAACACAGACCTTTCTCGGCAGGTGACAAAGTCAGGGTAGTCTATGGTAACCTGACAGGTCTCGTGGGCAAGTTGATTAAGTCACTAGGTAAAAATGAATTACTAGTCGAGTTGGAACACATTGGCATCGGTCTACGCATTCAGATCGATCCAAGCCACCTCGAGTTAATGACACCCGGTAAATACAAAGATTCGGAATCGACCAGTAAGTCGCGTTATTCATTTGTATAGATCGATTTTTTTATTTAAAGTAGAATGCAACGTACGGACCTGGAGGCGATTGTCTTGCGACAGATCGAAGGCGAAGCCATGTAAAAATTTGAAGAATTGATAAAACGATGAATTGAAAAATTGTTGTTGAATGGTTATTTTGATAAAACCATGGTCGGGAATATGCTTAAGTTAAATGGTAAAAATTAAGTTTTGAATTTCAATTTGACTATTTTACTATTTCCGGTAGAAAAAAAATTCTTTAATGAATTATTTGTTTCCATTTGAAAAACTGGAAATTTGGCAATTGGCAATTGAGTATGTTCTCTATATCTATGAAGTAACCAAAAAATTTCCCAAAGAAGAACAATTTGGAATTACGAATCAAATTAGAAGGTCATCCAATTCTGTGAGCAATAATATTGCTGAAGGTGCCTCCAAGAAAAAAGTAAATGAAAAAGCAAGATTTTTCGAAGTAGCTTATAGTTCCCTTATGGAATCTTTAAATCAATCCATCATCGCACATCGATTGAAATATCTAACAGATGAGGAAATTTTAAATATTCGAATGAAAGTATCCGAATTATCGAACAAGATTAATTCATATTACAATAAAATGAAACCTGAATGAAAAATTTCTATGGCTATTCAACAGTTCTCTTATTTTTTAATTCTGTAATTTAAAACAATTCCAAGACACTTCTTCTCTGCACCAGTTTTATAAGTTTAGTATGAGTCAAAAAATAAATCAACAACAATTCAACAATTCCCCAATTATCCACTTCATCATCTTCTTATGAATATCTCCGTCATCGGTACAGGTTATGTAGGTCTCGTCACCGGCACTTGCTTTGCCGAGATGGGTAACCATGTCATCTGCGTAGATAATAATGCACAAAAAATAGCAGCATTAAAAAATGGCCAGATACCTATTTACGAACCAGGTCTTGAATTATTATTTGACCGCAATACAAAACAGGGAAGATTAAGTTTTACTACGGATACTGCGATGGCAGCAAATAAAACTGAGATCATATTCCTGGCATTGCCTACACCTCCCGGCGAAGATGGTTCTGCGGATCTGAGCTATATCCTGGGAGTAGCAGAGCAACTGTCATATATCATCACCGAATATAAAATCATAGTAAATAAAAGCACAGTACCTGTCGGCACTGCCGAAAAAGTCTCAGCTGTACTAGCAAAAACATTGGATACATCATTGTTTGATGTAGTGTCCAATCCGGAATTTTTGCGGGAAGGGGTTGCCGTAGATGATTTTATGAAACCGGACCGCGTCGTGATAGGATCCGACTCAGATAGAGCAACCATTAAAATGAAACATTTGTATGAGCCTTTTGTAAGACAAGGCAATCCGATCTATGTCATGGATCCGAGGTCGTCCGAGATGACCAAATATGCTGCTAATTCTTATCTGGCCACAAGAATTACTTTTATGAATGAAATCGCCAATCTATGTGAAGTCACCGGCGCAGATGTAGACATGGTGCGCAAAGGAATAGGCAGCGACAATCGCATAGGCAAACGATTTTTATTTCCCGGTATAGGTTATGGCGGATCGTGTTTTCCTAAAGATGTTAAAGCCTTGATTCATACAGCTAAAGAAAACAACTATGATTTTAAAATGCTCCAGACAGTCGTCGGCATCAATGAATTTCAAAAGCTTTCTTTAATCCGTAAAATCAATGATTATTTCCAGGGTGAATTGAAAGATAAAAAGTTTGCCATTTGGGGGCTCGCGTTCAAGCCCAATACAGATGATATTCGGGAAGCACCTTCTTTGACCATGATCGACGAATTATTGAAAGCCGGGGCACAAATTCAGGTATTCGATCCGGAAGCAATCGGACACGTACAAAAAATCTATGGCAACACATTAGGTTATGGTAAAGACGAATATGAAATTTTAAAGAATGCAGAT
>CALMKY010000484.1 GCA_937867195.1 uncultured Saprospiraceae bacterium
CCAGGAGATTGCAATGGAAAACCGGATTCCAATCATTTATTTAGTTGATAGTGCCGGTGTCTATCTTCCTATGCAAGATGAGGTATTTCCCGATAAAGAACATTTCGGCAGAATCTTCAGGAACAATGCCCGGATGTCGAGCATGGGCATCCCCCAGATTGCAGCCGTGATGGGCGCCTGTGTGGCAGGGGGTGCCTATTTGCCAATCATGTCGGATGAAGCGCTGATCGTGGATAAGACAGGTTCTATTTTCTTAGCCGGACCCTATTTGGTAAAAGCAGCTATCGGTGAAAATATAGATAAAGAAACACTCGGCGGATCTACTACTCATGCCAGTATTTCAGGTATTATAGATCACAAAATGCCAGATGATCCATCCTGCCTGGAAAGAATAAGAGAAATAGTTAAAAACATTGGGGCATCACCCAAGACCGGTTTTAATCAAATGAAAAGTGAACAACCTATCAGAAACATTGCAGATGTGTACGGTATTTTTCCCCATCAATCAAACAAACCTTTTGCCATCCATGATGTATTGGATTGTCTCGTTGATGCTCATTCTTTGGTACCATATAAAGAAGAATATGGAAAAACAATCTTTTGTGCCTATGCCCGCATCGATGGGTGGTCAGTAGGAATCGTTGCCAATAACAGGGAGGTTGTGAAAACGGGCAAAGGGGAAATGCAATTCGGTGGGGTGATTTATTCCGATAGTGCGGATAAAGCTACCCGATTCATTATGAATTGTAACCAAAAGAAAATTCCATTGATTTTTTTACAGGATGTGACAGGATTTATGGTAGGATCGAGATCAGAACATGGTGGTATTATAAAAGATGGTGCTAAAATGGTCAATGCGGTTGCGAATAGTACTGTTCCCAAGTTTACAATCATCATAGGCAATTCATATGGAGCCGGCAATTATGCGATGTGTGGCAAAGCTTATGATCCCAGGTTGATCGTAGCATGGCCCACAGCCAAGATCGCAGTCATGGGTGGACATCAAGCAGCAAAAGTGTTGACAGATATACAAATTAATAAACTCAAAGCACAGGGTAAAGAACCAAATCCGGAAGAAGAACAAGAGCTCTATCAGACGATCAAATCGAGATACGAAGAACAAGAATCACCCTATTATGCAGCTGCAAGACTTTGGGTGGATGATATTATAGATCCAATTAAAACACGAGAATTCATTTCAATCGGAATAGAAGTTGCCAATCATGCACCGGTAGAAAAATTTAATGTCGGAGTGATTCAGACCTGAATTAACTCTTTAGATATTTTTATTAAAAGCCATCCTATAGCTTCAGGAAATCATTTGATGCTTCAAAAATTTTATACCTGATATTCATCTACAAACAAATGAGATAGGACGGATCATCTAGATTTATTCGATGACTCCCTATAATATGGTATTGGTTCGAGTTTAATATTTTTAGGTGTCATAACCTCAACCTTTGATTCAATTTCATCGATAATTAGTCTGAACGCCTCCTTACCCATGCGCACGGTTTGTTGGTCAACAGATGAAAGAGACGGGGTAATATGCTCATCAAATTGCTCATTTGCAAATCCAATAATTCCTAATTGATCCGGAATGGAAAGTCCGAGCAGTTTGGCTTCTTTGATTACACCCAGGGCGGTGAAGTCTTCAACAGCAAAAACAGCATCCGGTTTATTGGGCAGGGCCATTAATTTTCTAAAAGCAGTTCTTCCGGTCTCGATGGATACATTTCCTTCTATCAAAAATTCATCTTTGACTTCCATGTGA
This sequence comes from uncultured Saprospiraceae bacterium, assembly GCA_937867195.1. GTDB lineage: Bacteria > Bacteroidota > Bacteroidia > Chitinophagales > Saprospiraceae > JADJLQ01. Next base: position 1,775 of record CALMKY010000484.1, read on the forward strand.
TGATCCAGCAAAGCTTTTTTATATCCTTCAATTCGATCCAGAAAAATTTGCACATTGTGTGGTCCCGATATATGCGCTATATTCCTATAACCTTGTTGTATTAAATGGGATACCGCCAGATACGCACCTTTATAATCATCGATGGTGACCGATGATATTCCCAGATTATCATGGTGACGGTCAAAAAAGACTATCGGCACACCTTTCGATTTCACCTTCTGAAAATGATCAAAGTGCAAAGTCTCTTTAGAAATTGAAACCAGGATACCGTCTACCTGTGCAGAGAGAAATGTCTCCAATCCTTTCATTTCATAAGATTCCATTTCGTTGGTCTGAAAGATCAATACACTATAACCAAGTTCATTCGCCATGCTTTCTATACCATGCACTACGGATCCAAAAAAATTGATTTGTGCACTTGGGATAATGACTCCGATGACATGACTGCGTCCCGATCTGAGAGAAGAGGCGATCTTGTTGATTTTAAAATTTAATCTTTCAGCTGTAGCATGTACCCTTCGTTTCATCTCATCACTAATACGTGGATGATCCTGCAATGCTCGTGATACGGTTGCCGGGGTCGTATTCAGTTCCCTTGCGATATCGGATATTGTTACTCTTACAGCCATGAAATGCAATCGATTACACCAAAATTAAAAATAGTTGTTTTTTAACACTCATCGCTGCAAATTTAAGTAGGATTAAAAATTTATAATCAATATTTTGCTATTTTAAAAACATAAAGAGGTATAATTAAAATCAAATTGTATCTGCCCCTCGTAAGAATAGCAATTTTGACCCAAATGTAATTTAAACATTGCTGGCACCATGCTCTTCAAAAATGATTGTCGAGACTTATTCGATCTGCCTTCATAAATAGTTATAATTAATTGAAAGTAAATTATTTCCCTTCTTAAGTTAAAATCATTATTTCTTATACATCATATGCCCGATATCCAGATAAGGAACAAGGAATTATCACTTGTGTCTGTCAGATATTTCCATATCTTTGCACTAGATTTAAGGTCGGGTGGCCGAGCGGTCAGGCAGAGGTCTGCAAAACCTTGTACAGCGGTTCGAATCCGCTTTCGACCTCATATTTTGAATAGCCAATTGGAAGATTTCCGGTTGGCTTTTTTATTTTTGTTTCAGATTTCTGTTTTAATTGACTGACTTTTTTAAGTCTTCTTACATATATCTTATGAGTAAGGTTTTACACGTTTTGTAGGATTTCCTGACAGGAATCGACATTCAATTTGAGTCATTTCATACCCAAAGCCCGGATAAAAAGCTATCCGGGCTTTTTTATATGACCATTCCCAAATAGATTTATATTTTTACTGTATGTTAATTTTTCGAACTGTTGCTGCCATCCAATCCTGGATTGCTGATCAGAAATTGACAACTAAGTCTATTGGATTTGTACCAACGATGGGAGCATTGCATGCAGGCCATATTTCGTTGATTGCACAAAGTAAATCTGAAAATGCACTGACCCTATGCAGCATATTTGTCAATCCCACCCAATTTAATGATCCGGCTGACCTGGAAAAATATCCAAGGACACTTGAATCCGATACTAAACTCCTTGTGACTGGCGGCTGTGATGTTTTATTTTATCCAAGTGTGAAAGAAATATATCCTACCGACCTGCCTGAAGTAAAAGTGAAATTAAATGGCCTGGATGAAGTAATGGAAGGCATACATCGTCCCGGACATTTTAAAGGTGTCGTACAGGTAGTTTACAGATTGCTCGATATTGTAAAGCCTCACCGACTGTACATGGGACAAAAAGATTTTCAGCAGTTTACCATTATTGGTCAAATGATCGATGATTTAAATTTGAAAGTAAAGCTTATTGTATGCCCGATCTTCCGTGAGGAAAATGGATTGGCCATGTCATCAAGAAACGCCCGATTATCCGATCAAGGTAAAGAGAAAGCCGGAATCATTTATAAGACGTTACAGGAAGGTATAGCCCAAAAAAACAAATTAAGCCCGGAAGAAATAAATGAGTATTGTTTTCAGAAAATAAATCACATCCCATTTGAGCCGGAGTATGTCGAAATAGTGAATCCAAAGACATTAAAACCAATTAGAAACTGGGATGAAAGTAAAAATTACGTAATCTGTGCTGCTGTTTGGCTTGAAGGTGTGCGACTGATAGATAATATAATTTTTGATTGATTACGATAGACCCGATTTCACCAGGTCTGATTCTTTCCATGTAGCCCCTTTTTCTGTGAAATTGATTTTCTCTTTTAATTCGAGTCTGTCTTCATTATATCGGTCCGAAAGATAGCCATGTATGTGATGACGCATTTTATTGGAGACCTGGTATGCAACCTGAATTCCAATGAATTTAAAAATTCTCAACAAGAAGATTCCCCAGACAATCATGATGGGAAGCCTGCCCCAAAAATGATGTGAATGGTAATTTTGATGGGTGGCCCTGTTTACAATCAGTAGTAAACAAGTAATACCGATAGCTCTAAAAAGTGATTGTACAAATTTTGCTTTCTGCCTGATTACCATATCATCTGTGATTATCTGTCTAGCCACCATAATGTAAAATTTAATAATCAAATTTCAAGTGAACCAGGTCAGGAATTAAAATATTTCTCCTAAGATCTTAAAATGATCGACAAATGATAAACCTTTTTAACTTAAATGTCAATATATCAAATCGACAACCGGAGGTATTTCAGTTTTAATACCACCAGGATAATCAGAATAATGAGACAAAGTGGCAACACATAAAAATATGACCATAGGATGGCTCCCGGACCATTTTCATCCCATATATTTCCATTTGGCCTGGTTCGGACATAAGCATATAGGATTGGAAATAAATACAAGATGAGATTGATGAGCAGGATTGCATTGGTTACCATCCATCTCCGATGATTAGGATCCTTAATAAAACAGGCTAGGATACTGATGATAGGTATGATTAAAAACAATACCAAAACGATAGAAGAAGATTTCAGTTCAGATTCATTCACTTGATCAAAATATGGTATTTTTAGTAGCCCCGCCCAGAATCGAACTGAGATCAAAAGTTTAGGAAACTCCTATTCTATCCATTGAACTACGGGGCCTAATCCATTAAATTCCAGGATAAGCTGCAAATATCTCAATACTTGTCTTGTAAAACAAATGAAGTTTGTGATCTTTGTCTTACATGAAAACGTTTGATGTGATCGTTGTCGGTACCGGCACGATGGGTATGGCCGCCTGTATGTACCTGGCTAAATCCGGAGTCAATGTACTGGGTATTGATCAATTTTTACCACCACATGACTTGGGATCCCATTCAGGCGCTACCCGGATCATCCGTAAATCGTATTTTGAACACCCCGATTATGTACCTCTGCTTGAGGAATCTTACAAACTCTGGAATTCACTTGAGAATGAATCAGGAAATAAAATTTACCACGAAACAGGGCTTGTCTATTATGGGCTGGAAAGTGGACATGTCTATCAGGGTGTCAAAGAATCTTCCCGGCTGTACAAAATACCGGTAAATGAATTGGATATTGAAGAAGGCCAACAGATATTACCCCTTTTTACGTTAGGCCCTTCATGGTCGGTGTTATACGAACCGCATGCAGGATTACTCGATGTGGAAACTGCCATACATTCATTTCAAAAAATAGGATCGGAATATCAGTGTCGTTTTATTCAAGAAAAGGTAATACATATAGAATATCAAAATCAGGAAGTGAAAGTCAAAACTGATCACGACGAATATACAGCAAATAAAATAATATGTTGTGCAGGATCCTGGACCCATCAGCTTTTGTCAAAAAATCCATTACCCCTTTCCGTTACCCGCCAAATGATTGCATGGGTTAAAGTAAAAGATCCTTCAGATTATGAAAACATGCCCTGCTGGTTTATACAAGACCCCGGGATAGGAATGCTGTATGGATTTCCTTATTGGGAAAAGAAAAAAGGAATCAAAGTTGCTTTGCATGTACCCGGTGAACATACGGATCCAAATCATGTAAAAAGAAATAAAATTACAAACGATATTGAGATCGTTCAATATTTTATTACAAATTATCTACCCAGGGAAGCAGATGCGGAGATTGAATTTCAAACCTGCCTGTATACAAATACACCGGACGAACATTTTATCATTGACGCAATTCCGGACACAAATCAACAAATATTGATCGCATGTGGCTTTAGCGGACACGGGTTTAAGTTTGCCCCGGTCATCGGAAAAATAATGTCTGACATGGCGATCCATCAGAAGTCCGATCTGAATACTAATTTCTTAAGCTTACAAAGATTTGACAAATCATGGAACATAAAAGCCAACCTTTAGCCAGCCTGACGACATTCTATACCCGCGTCGGCAAAAATTTATTAATCGGTGGGTCAATCCTCATCCTATATGTCGTCATCGGAGCTATTGGTTATCATGTCTGTGGACGTCTTGATTGGGTAGAGTCCATTTACAATGCAGCTATGATCGCCAGTGGGATGGGCCCGGTAGATCCATTACCTACCGATGGTGCCAAGATCTTTGCTTCTGCGTATGCAGTTGTTTCGGGAGTAATTTTCATTGGAATGTTTGGCTACATCGCTTCCCCCATCTTTCACCGTATATTCCATAAATTAAATATTGAAACGAATGATGAAGCTTAACGCAGTGATTTTAAAACATGGCCGTGAAGCTTCGTTGTCCCGCAATCATCATTGGGTATTTTCCGGTGCCATTCACGGTAAGGAAGGAGTGATGGAAGAGGGTGAAATCATCCAGGTAAGATCTTCTATGGGAGTTGTACTCGGATACGGACATTATCATGACGCCAGTATTGCAGTAAGAATTTTATCATTTGGCGATCTGCCCATCGATCAGAATTTCTGGAATGAAAAAATTCAGCGTGCCTGGGAAGTACGCAGAAAACTATCTTTAATTGATAATGATATCACCAACGCATACCGACTGGTTCATGGAGAAGGGGATGGTTTACCAGGATTGATTATCGATATTTATCAAGATCATGCTGTGGTTCAATGTCATACTTTGGGAATGTATCGAAACATTGAATACATCCGTTTGGCACTGGAAAAAGTATACGATCAAAAATTAAAATCGATTTATAATAAAAGTAAAGAATCATTGGATAGCCAGTCACCGGATATTAAAAATAGTTTTTTATCGGGCCATTCTCAGGATACGATCATCAAAGAGAATCAACATTTGTTTCACGTGGATTGGGTTACAGGGCAAAAAACAGGTTTCTTCCTGGATCAGAGAGATAACCGGCAACTGTTGGGCTCCCTTTGCCGTAACCAATCCGTCCTGAATCTATTCTCTTATAGTGGTGGTTTCTCTGTGTATGCGTTGAAAAACGGCGCTTCACAGGTAGTCTCCGTAGATGTATCCAATAAAGCCATTGAATTAGTCAATAAAAACGTTTCGCTATTATCCGATGAACTGCAAGCAAAGCATGTTTCGGTCTGTACTCAGGTCAATCAATACCTGAATGATTGTGATCTGTATGATATCGTCATTTGTGATCCACCAGCTTTTGCCAAAAGTTTAAATAAGAGACACCAGGCATTGATAGGTTATAAAAACCTAAATAATAAAGCGATTTCCAAAGTCAAGGCAGGCGGATTTTTATTTACTTTTTCTTGCTCACAAGTAATGGATCGAGAATTATTTTCACAGACTATCCTGTCAGCCGGATTGGAATCTGGTCGTAAAATCAGAATACTTAAGCACCTGCAACAAGGAGCCGATCACCCAGTCAATCTTTACCATCCTGAAGGATCCTATCTAAAAGGATTATTGCTATACCTTGAAGATTAATTAGTACGCTGAACTGAGGATGGTTCATCTCTATTGAATCCAATAGGCTGAAATCCAATAGGTGTCTTGGCAGGGTGATCATCGTCGTAATCTTCCCAATCAGTAATGGTTTTAATAAATGTCTCCAGATGTCGTAGGATGAATCCGGGCTTCAATTCCTCTGGTCGGAGGATCTCAAGCGTTAAGGGCGGTTTAGGTTCCCCGTACCCTTCAATAAATGGTGCTGTAATCATCACCATGACTTTTCCATTGAATAATTGTTGATAGATCAATGCGCCGTTTGATTTGATCATGGTGCGTTTAACATCCGTATCTTCCAGGTTTTCACTGATACCGCTACTGCTGCGACCTAAATCCAATACGACCGATTCGAGATTATCAATTTTCTCCTGAAGTTTGACTTCGCCTTTGATATTCGATTGTTTTAAAAAATCGTTCAGTACATTTTGAATCATAGGCTTTAATTCAACAGGCCATTTTTTCCGGTACTCAACGGTATTGATCAATATATTTTTATAAAGACTTACTTTCGATAACAAGGTTCCGAAATCCATCGGGGAATATTCTACCATACTACAATGCTACGAAATAAAGGGCAAAAGTCAAATGAATACACATGGAAGACATTAAATTAAAAATACTGTGAAGGATTACATTCAGATGCTGATCCAAGGATTATGCAAGGAAAAAGATGAATCCCACTTCATAAAGGCAGGTCAACTGCTATGGGATAGCTCTTTCCCTATGTAAGTTCAACTTCTAATTGATTTCAATTTATTCCACAATGCACTTTCTTCGTGAGTCAAATTGGTCGGAATATCAACCAGTAAGGTCACAATTAAGTCCCCGACGTGCGATGATTTATACACCGGCAGTCCTTTGCCTTTGAGCCTGATCTTTGTATTGGACTGTGTACCCGGTTTGACTTTTACTTTTACTGTACCATCTAAGGTCCTGATATCGGTTTCTCCACCCAATATGGCAGTAAATACATCGATGTGATGGTTTGAGCTTAGATTACTCCCATCCCGAACAAAATGTGGATGCGCAGGGATATTAAATGTCAAAAACAAATCACCTGCATTTCCATTGGGTGCGGGAGCTGCCCCCCCCTGCCCCTTTATTCTTATGGTTTGTTCGTTTTCAACTCCAGCCGGTATTTTGAGTCTGAATTTTTTATTGTTGATTTCCAGGACGTGAGATTTTTCCTGCAATACGTCTTCAAGGTTAAGCGTCAGGCTGGCTTGAAAATCTTGTCCATTCACCGGTCTTGTAGTGCGACCTCTATTAAATGTGGACGAACCTCCATTAAATGCAGAACCACCAAACATATCATCACCAAAGAACGATTGAAAAAAGTCAGAGTACATCTCGGGGTCGACTTCTTCTCCATTGAAGGTATAACTTGTGCGGCTGCTCCCTTGTCTGAATCGCGACCCATTGCCTCCCTGCTGTCTGCGAGCTTGCTCAAAGGCATCCGCATGTTCCCAATCTTTGCCATACGTGTCGTATTTCTTTCTTTTTTCAGGATCACTCAACACGGTATTGGCTTCATTGATTTCTTTAAACTTTTTTTCTGCTTCTTTGTTTCCAGGATTGGCATCAGGATGGTATTTTTTGGCCAGTTTGCGATAGGCCTTTCGAATGTCATCAGCACCCGCTGTTTTATTTACACCCAATATCTGATAGTAATCAATAAAATTCATAGTGTACAAATTTAGTCTTGAATGTAACTAAAACCAATTCTTTTTAGACTATGTTCCCGAATATTCAGAAAAAAGCAAGAACTTGGTACAAGTATTCACTGTTTAAAATAAAAATGATGATATGAAAAGCAAAGGAATGATTTATATCAGTTTGATATTGATGATCCTGATCTTATCAAGTTGCGCCAAATCAGATGCCAATCTCACTCCGTGCATGACCGGCGGACAGGTCTATGGTTTTTGGCATGGATTATTCCATGGCTTGATTGCACCTTTTGGCTTATTAGCCTCTTTATTTGACCATACAACTTATATGTATGCTCCAAATAACAATGGTGCCTGGTATGCTCTCGGATTTTTATTTGGTAGCGGAGGATGGGGAGTGCTCGCTGATAGAGGTACCAGAAAAAGAAAAATGGATTGACCTGATCCCTTTGGGCAGGCTATTGATATTCCTCAGTAAAATTATTTTGCTCAACGAAGGATTTCATACCTGCTACGTCATTGGATATGAAAATGTATCCATTTGGTTCAAGTTTGTCAGACATCGTTGGTTTTAATTAATGGATGGTTTGATCCAATCCATGACGAATCTTTATTGTGATCCATCACAAATTCAATCTTTGCGATGAATTTTAGAAAAATTGACTTTAAAGACTTTATTCAATAGACTGCCCTACCCCCACTCATATCAAAAGTAAATCCAGTGGTAAAACTATTTTCCTTCGAAACAATAAAAGCAACCATATCTGCAATTTCTTCCAATGTACCACATCTTCTCATTGGAATTTTATCCGTCATATACCTGACCTGTTCTGGTGGCATATTGTCCACGAGAGCGGTTTGGATGACAGCCGGGGCAATTGCATTGATGGTAATACCTGTTTCTGCATATTCTTTGCCTTGTACTTTCGTCATTCCGATGACGGCGGCTTTGGATGCCGAATAAGCTAACATACCGGCGTTGCCCTCTTTTCCCGCAATGGAAGCAATGTGCAGGATTCTACCATACTGATGATGAATCATATTGGGCAAAACATACTTTGCCATTAAAAAACTCCCTTTGAAATTGATACCAAAGACCAAATCCAGATTTTCGCTGTCCACTAAGTGAGATTTAATATTGGTCTTACCGGTAATGCCGGCGCTATTGATCAAAATATGTATTTGTCCAAAATCATTGACTATCTGATCAACTGTTGATTTTACCTGCGACTCATCCGTAACATTGACTTGATACGTTTTGTATGCGGTGTTTAATGATCTTGCAACAGCATTTAATTGATCAATATTCTGATCGAGTAAGGCTAACTGTACATGTTCACCGGCTAATCGCTTGGCTATAGAAAAGCCTATGCCGGATGCAGCGCCTGTGATGATTGCAGCGGAATTGGGATGGAACATCATCAGATTAAAATTTAAGACTATTTACGGGATAAGATATACGAATTACGATTTATGGAATTTATGGATTATTGAGGATTTATAGATCTCCTTTTTTCAATTCTTCGACTGCATGATTGGTAGCGCGAGCTGTGAGGGCCATGAAAGTTAAAGACGGATTTTGATTGCCAATGCTGGTCATACATGCCCCGTCGGTCACAAATACATTTTTACAATTATGAATTTGATTCCATTGATTGAGTACGGAGGTCCTGGGATCTTTACCCATGCGGCAACCTCCCATTTCGTGAATATCCAGGCCGGGATTCCAATTGGTATTATCCCATGCTTTGATATCTTTACAACCGGCAGCATCCAGCATTTCCTGAGCCTGGGTCATAAAATCATCGCGCATCTTCCAATCATTATCGGTGTGGGAGATATCTATTCTTAACTGAGGTATCCCCCATGCATCCTTCACCGTACCATCTAAACTTATATGATTTTGATAAATGGGTATCGTTTCACCTTGCATACCAAAAGATACATACCAGGGACCTGGATCATTGATTTTAGATTTTAATTCTTCTCCGATACCTGCCTGCTGGTAATCTTTTGACCACCCTGCTCTGTTTGCAATATAATAAGACATATAACTTCCCAGAAAAGGCATGTCTTGCTGGTGTAAATTTCTAAACGAAGGCATGAAAGCTTGGGTCGGCCTTCGTCCATAATAATATTGATCAAGGAAGCCCGGCATCGTCGCAGAAACGTTGCCACGATAATTATGAAAAGCAATATAATGACCTAATATTCCATGTTCATTACCTAAACCATCCGGGAAAGTTGAGGTCTTGGAATTTAATAAGATCAGGTTTGTATTGAGGGTAGCCGCATTTAGGAAGATCAACTTGGCCTGAAATTCAATTTCTTCCTTCGTGATGGCGTCTATTATTTTGACCCCGCTGGCTTTTCCACTTACAGGATCATAGATCACGCTATGAACTACAGAATGCGGTCTGATCGTCAGGTTTCCTGTCTTTTCAGCCCAGGGAAGTGTGCTGGATACGGAACTATAATATCCACCGTAAGGACATCCTCTTTCACATAATGTCCTCCTTTGACAACGGCCGCGGCCCTGTTGCAAATGAATCTCTTTGGGTTCTGTAAGATGAGCACATCGCCCAATGATTACTCTTCTTTGCATATGATAACGATCGTGAATAGATTTTTGGATTGCTTTCTCGACACAATTCAATTCAAAACCTGGTAAAACTTCGCTATCCGGCAAATTGTCAATACCATCCCGATCCCCACAAATACCGATGAATTTTTCAACATAGGTATACCAAGGTTCCAGGTCTTTGTATCGAATCGGCCAATCCACGGCGTAACCATCCCGCGCAGGGGATTTAAATTCATAATCAGACCATCGCTGAGTCTGACGAGCCCATAATAATGATTTACCACCTACCTGATATCCTCTGATCCAATCAAAAGGTTTTTCCTGAATGTAAGGATGGTCCTGGTCTTTAACAAAGTAGTCACGGGTAGCTTCATAATATACGTAACATTTATTGACAATCGGATTTTCTTGCTCATCGCCCAATAGCATCCTGCCCCGATGAGGCATATCCCACGGATTCCAGGTGGCGGTGGGATAATCTCCATGCCTGATCATGCGACCTCTTTCTAAGACTAAGGTTTTTAATCCATGATCACAAAGCTCTTTTGCCGACCAACCTCCGGTCATACCAGATCCAATAACAATGGCATCGTATTTATTCTCTTTTGGAAACTCTTT
>CALMKY010000485.1 GCA_937867195.1 uncultured Saprospiraceae bacterium
CGGTATTCATTAAATCCTTTTTTGCCATTCATGCAGTACTTCCACATTGTTTTATTAAGACTGTCTACCACAGTCAACGTAACAGGTCTTGTCTTCTTCAACCAAAAAGAAATGCTGCTTTTTTCGATTGTACGATCATCCGGGGTCCCAGATATAGAATGAAACCAGGGCAAGATAGACGGCTTGATTTCAAAGAAATGATCTTCTTGCGTAGATAGTTTCAGATCCATCAGACTATATACTTTTTCCAGATTTATTTTATAAATTCCTCTTCCATGAGTCGCCGCAATGAGTTCTTTTGAAGGAGTATGTATTTCGAGATCAGCTATAGCCGCTCCCGGCATCAGGGTACCCAATACGGACCAGGTATGGCCTCTATCAATAGAAATGTATACTCCCCGGATACTTCCGGCATACAGAATATTTTCATGGGTAGGGTCTTCCAGGATAACATTTACTGGTTCGTCCGGTAAGCCTTGAGCTATACTCGACCAGGAATCACCTTTGTCTTCCGAAACATAGACATAACTGTGAAGATCATCATAATTAATACCTGTCATACAAGCATACACTCTTTCTCTGGAATAGTGCGAAGCACAAATACTCCGAATGTAATTATGAGCTAGTCTATTATCTTTTTCATCCCAATTTTTACCTTCGTTTGAGCTTACCCAAAATGCTCCCTTATCCATACCAACATACAACAATCCTTTTTCTATAGGAGACTCTACCAGTGCCCCGGTAGAAAATGATTTTTTATCCGTAGATGAGGACTTACTAAGATTAGGGCTGATGACTTGCCAGTGATTGCCGCGGTCTATACTTTTGAAAATATAGTTTCCCCCGAGATACAAGGTTTTACTGTCGTATCCTGACACAAAGTAAGGAGTGATATAATTAAAACTAAGAGTATCCTTGATTTCTTCCGGCAGTTTCGGTTGGATGCTAAACACAGTGTCGGCTCTTTTGTCATATCGCCGGACATCGCCATGTTGTGCACTGTAATATATTGTATTGTCATCATCAGGATCTATTGCGGAAATACAACCATCTCCTCCATCCCAGGGATCGATCCACAGATATTTCCAAAGGTCAGGATGATGCGGAATGATTTCATTGGCGGGTCCATAGACGGTGGCATCATCTTGCGTACCCCCATAGATCGTATAATTTTTGTGATCGATGGCAATGTCATAAAATTCTCCGACAGGAATATTATTATAATGCATCCAGGACAAGCCTTTATCAAAGCTTTGGTAAAATCCTCCGTCGTTACCTGCAGCGATGTGGTTGGGATTATTAGGATTGATCCAAAGCTCGGATTGATCCAGGTGGAATCCTTTGGCTGCACTTGGCATCATCCGATGTACATCACCACCAATAAATGAAAATGTCTTTCCACCATCCACACTATGCACCAGTCGGACTCCCAGACAATATACTTCCTCATCATCTTTAGGGTTTACATAGACATCCGTAAAATACCAGCCGATGACTGAGAAAACATAGAAAGGCTGATGATGTGTTTTAGTCCAGGTCATGCCGCCATCCAATGTTTTATATAGTTCGGCAGCCTGCCCTTTGGAATTATTTAGGTTATCAACGAATGCATATGCCTTTAACGGATTAGTATAAGAAACAGTAAGACCTATACGACCCACCAGGGGTCCCGTTGGCAATCCATTTGTACATGGTATCCACGTTTTGCCTCCATCTTTACTTCGAAATACTCCACTATTTTTTCCATTGATACCCGGATAAACTTCCCACAAAGAGGCATACATCACTTTTGGGTTGCTTGGGGCTATTACGATATCATTCGCTCCGGTAGCATCATTTTTATACAATACCTTTTGCCAGGACTTTCCGCCATTGATCGTTTTATATAGTCCCCGGTTTTTATTCTTTGACCAGAGATGCCCCAATACGGCTACCATGACGATATCTGGATTTTTAGGGTCAATGGCAATTTCCGCAATCGACCAGGAATCTTCCAATCCGATATGTGTCCAGGTTTTGCCCCCATCCGCTGAGCGGTAAATTCCGGTACCCGGTAAAGTAAAATTTCTGGGTTTCTTCAGATTTTCCCCCGTGCCTAAATAAATAATGGATGGGTCGGATGGTGCTAACTCCATATCGCCGATACCCAGGGATACCATATCCTCAAAAACGCATTGCCACGTGATACCATTGTTGATAGTTTTCCATAATCCCCCTGATCCAAATCCCACATACATCGTTCCGGGATGTCTGGCATCCACTTGTACTACATCTGCCCGTGCAGAATTGAACATCGGTCCTATAGAAACCCAGTCCAGATTAAACAGGGTTTCCTTTTTCATTTTATTATACTTTTCAAAAGAATATTCCAATGGTGATTTTAATTGTTGAGCCATGGTAAGCCTGTTCATTAGAAAGAGCACCAGGATGGATATTTTATGAATGATCTTCATCTTTATTTCCCAAATTAACTAAAAAATATTCAACCTACATTTGAGTAAATATGATACAGTTCATCTGGATTTCTTTAGCGGTAATGACGCTGTGGTATACGGTCATCCTCATTCATGATTATCAAAGACATAAAAGCAATCTCGAACAGGTCAGTTGGTTCACAACAGGTCTGATTGGCTTTGTGGTCAACTTTTTTGATGTGTTGGGAATTGGTGCTTTCGCACCTCAGACGGCCCTCTTGAAATTCACAAAGCAGACAGAAGATCGCTTCATACCTGGTACGATGAATGTCGCCAACACGATACCGGTGTTGATCCAGGCGATCATTTTTATAACTGTAATAAAAGTGGAGGCGGTTACATTGATCTCAATGCTGCTTTCTGCAGCCGCAGGAGCGATCTTTGGAGCCGGTATTATAGCTAATATGTCAGAGCGAAAAATACGTCTTACGATGGGTGTCGCCCTCTTGATTACGGCTTGCTTTATGCTGGCCGGCAAATTGGATTGGATACGTGGAGGTGGCACAGCTATTGGCTTGAATACAGGTAAACTCATTCTTGGAGTAAGCATCAATTTCATTTTGGGGGCATTGATGACAGCTGGTATCGGGCTATATGCACCATGTATGGCACTGGTCTATGCTCTTGGATTATCTTCGGAGGTAGCCTTTCCTATTATGATGGGATCTTGTGCTTTTTTGATGCCACCTGCATCTGTACGGTTTATAAAGGAAGGTGCTTACAATAGAAAGGCTGCAATAGGCATGGCTATTCCATCGATCGTAGCAGTTTTGCTGGCAGCTTTTATCGTGAAGTCATTGCCATTAGATTTGTTGAGGTGGTTGGTGATCGTAGTGATCTTATATACAGCTGTAGTGATGCTAAGAGCAGGAACCAGATCTTAAAAAAGTCAGGATCCAGTTGCATGAACACATTTTCACCTTTTTCAAAGAGATTTCTATGCTTTCAGCAATTTCGCTTAATAAATAACTATACATATATTGCTTTCTCATAAGTATTAAAATTATCGCCACTTGCAATTCTCTCCATTTAATCCCATCGTTAAACTCTGCCTGCAGGGAATACAAGAAGAAGAGAGTCAAAATAAAGAAAGCGCCATCCAATTTTTCACCCAAGCCTGGAACGAGGCAAGTAATGATTTTGAAAAATATCTTGCTGCTCATTTTTTATCAAGAAATCAACAATCTGCAATCGATAGACTATGGTGGCTTGAAACTACATTAAAACTGGCATTAACGATTCAGGATGATTCGGTAAAAAGTGCTTTGCCTACATTGTATTCTAACCTGGCAAAATGTCATAATGAATTAGGGAATAATATCCAGGCAAATGATTTCCGTGCTTTGGCATTGCATCATACACACCACCCGACCGATCCAGGTCCTTTTTATCACGGGACCAAAGCAAATTTACAAACAGGTGATTTATTGACAGCAGGCGGTATATCAAATTATCAACCTGATTTGCTAATGCATCATATTTATTTTACTGCACTGATACCTGGAGCCGCATTGGCAGCCTGTTTGGCAAACGGAGAGGGCCCAGAACGAATCTATAGGATTGAGCCGACAGGGAATTTTGAAAACGATCCGAATGTAACCAATAAAAAATTTCCAGGCAATCCGACCCGATCGTACCGGTCAAATTTCCCTTTAAAATTAATTGAAGAAGTGAAGGACTGGGTCAGGCCCAATCCTGAAGAGATTCAAAAAATTCGAGAGAAATTGGCAAAGAGTAAAGGAGAAATTATCAATTAGTTTATTTAACATTAACGAAGAGCTTTTAATCATCAAATGTTGATTATATGAAACTATCTACAGCTATCATTCATAATCACAATATCAAAGACCCGAGCGGTGCTGTCATGTCCCCATTAATCATGGCCACAACGTATGAACGAAACGAAGATCAACTTAGCCTGCCACAAGGCTATATCTATTCGAGATATGATCATCCGAATAAACACGCTTTAGAGAATAAAATCAGGGATATGGAAGGAGGAGCCGATTGCATTTGTTTTGCATCCGGTCTGGCAGCGGCTACTGCAGTATTCCAATCCCTGAAATCCGGCGATCATGTAGTGATGGCAGATGATACCTATTTTTCAATGCGCACGATTATCAATACACTGTATGCAGGATTTGGATTGAATTATACGTTGGCTGATTTTACCAAGCTCCATGAAGTAGAAAAAGCCATCTTACCTGCTACCAAATTGATCTGGATGGAGTCTCCGTCGAATCCGTCAATCAAAGTAACAGATATCGCAGCAATTGTAAAGATTGCTAAAAGACACAATTGCATAACCGTTGCAGATAATACCTGGGCTACACCATTGTACACCCAACCACTGGAATTGGATGTGGACATCGTATTGCATTCTACGACTAAATACATAGGTGGCCACAGCGATGTCCTGGGCGGAGCATTGGTATTTAAAGAGTATAATGAAAGATCAGAATTTATTAAAAAAGTACAATGCTATGGTGGGGCCACTCCATCTGCTTTTGATTGCTGGTTACTTTGCCGCAGTCTTACTACTTTCTCGGCCCGCATGGCAATTCATTCGGCCAATGCGCAGAAACTGGCTCATTACCTGGAGCAAGAACCTAAAATAGAAAAGGTAATGTATCCGGGACTACCTTCGCATCCTCAGCATGATATCGCAGCCAGGCAAATGAAGGGAGGTTATGGAGGTATGCTTTCCATCCTTGTGCAGGGCGGCAAAGAAAAAGCATTGCGATTATGTGCGCTCTTAAAGTTGTTTACTCATGCAACCAGTTTAGGAGGTGTCGAAAGTTTGATAGAACATCGTAAGTCGACCGAAAGCCCCGACTCTACGACGCCTGATCATCTATTGAGGATATCAGTCGGTATTGAAGATATTGATGATTTAATAGGTGATTTTAAACAAGCTTTGGAAAAATTATAAAACCTAATGAAAAAAACAATTATTCCTATCATCTTAACTACTCTTTGGATAAGTATATCAGAGTTCGTCCGCAATACATTTTTTATTCATCAATATTGGATAGATCATTATCAAAAACTGGGAATGACATTTCCGGAAAAACCTATGAATGGGGCCATCTGGGGTCTCTGGTCATTATCATTCGCGATTGTCATTTTCATACTTAGCAAAAAATTTTCTTTATTGCAGACAGCTATATTATCCTGGTTCATTGGGTTTGAATTGATGTGGCTGGTCATTGGAAATTTAGGGGTGTTACCGGTTTCAATTTTGCCAATTGCAATTCCTTTGAGTATATTGGAAGCATTTGTAGCAAGTTATATTTTACATAAATTTCGCGGATAGCAATTATCATACGAAATAAAAATGGTTATTTTCTGGTAACGATCGTAAACAATGTAGAATAACTAAAAGTATTTGGGTTTAATAAATATTCTAGATAAGCTTCATTAAAATCATTTGCTTTGGTATCATCACCCAATGCTTTTGAAATATACGGGGAAATGATATCCAATTTAAGTTTCCATGCTTCATAATCTTTATCATTTATTTTTCCAGCAATCAAATGATAGGGTTCAATATTTAATTTTTCAACTAACAGATTTGCCTGGGTAGATAAGTAAAAAAGCTTACGCCCGACAAACGGATCAAATCCGGTTTTCTCCAGGTAATTCAGAATTGATTTAAGTTGAGCTTCATAGCGAAAAGGTGGGTACATCGAAACAATCTGTCCATCCAGGTCCTGAAGAATGATTTTACCTCCCGGTTTGCACACCCGATACATTTCTAGCAGGGCATGGGGTTTATCGGGCAAGTATTCCAGTAAAAATCTGCAAAAAATTAAGTCAAATGTATTGGAAGGATAGGGTAACTGGCTTGCGTTTGCAAGTTCTATTCTGACATTTGAGATATCACGAAGATTCATGCGAGCCTGAGCAATTCTTATTTCACTATTGTCAATGCCTATGAATTGCTTTTTAGGATATAGCTTTCCCAATTCCACATCAATGATGGCGGGTCCACAGCCAATGTCCAGTACGCTATCTGTATCCTCAGTAATGTAATCTTTTAAGTAAGTATCAATGAAACCTGAAGCATCCACTTTATCAGCTAATCGTTTTGCCTCGCGTGTATCTTCCATGATGTAGGTATAATGGTTGATCATGCGGCAGGAGTTTGTATAAGTGATGGATTGATTTGTAAATTTCGGGAAGCATAATGACTATACAAGTTTTCGATATACTTGTACCATTGCAGATAAGCTGACGGTCCCCAAATGCTCTGATTGTATTTTTTAAACAGTTCGTATTTGAATTCATGGACTAAAATTTCGGATACAGGATCTTGTACCAGTAAAGGCACGAAGTTTAGTTTGCATTTTTGGTAGACTTCTTTTACCTCCTGAAGCAAAGCATGGGTCAATTCAATCTTATCGCTTATAGTAACATCGTTTTTAAACATTAGGATGGTTCTGTTTTCAAGAAAACTAAGGTTAAGCCCTACAGGAGCCAGATTGCATATAGCCACCGCGGACGGTAAATGTTCATTTGAAAGATATGCGAGGAGAACTTTTCTGGATCTTTCAAGCCCGACGGATTGATACATTTCGTTTGACAGT
>CALMKY010000486.1 GCA_937867195.1 uncultured Saprospiraceae bacterium
TTTTCCCGAGCCGCCTGTAAAAAGTATTCGCATTGTAGTGATTGATTTTTCTGTTTATTAATGATTTTCGGAACTATTAACAATTTGGCGTAACCATTGGAACACGGATAAAACAGACGGTTGGCCGCTGCCATGCAAGCAACACAGATTTGACGGATTTTATCCGCGAAATATATGTTTCCAAAGGAATGGCAACTGTCAACTGTCCGTGTCATCTGTGTCCCATCTTTTTAAAGTACGACAAATACTTTATAGTTCCGTTACGAATTTACGCGAAGGAGTACGCGGGGATTCTGCAAAAGGCAGAGAAGACTATCTGCTTCTTATTAGAGACGGTTGAGTGCTGTCAATCAATTGATGAGTAGGCTTTTAAGTAGCTTTTGAAGCGTTTACCGTGTTGCAAACACGCTGTTTATTTGGCGTTCGCAGTCATCCTGCGGAAGACAACGAACTACTGGGGGACAGTTAGTATCACTTACGTTCAACGCTTTTCAGGAATTTATTAATTACTTGAGCTAATTTCTCTGGTTGGTCAATCATTGTCATATGTGCAGCATTATCTATGATTTCAACAACTGCATGGTTAGAGAGTTTCTGATATCTAAACATAGTTTCAGGTCTTGCCTCATCATATTCACCAGTTACAAAAAGAATTGGCTCCTTAATTTTATCTAAATCGGAAGTTCTATCAAAATTCGAGAGAGTTCCTGTTGCGTTAAACTCGGTAGGTCCCCACATATAATTGTATATGGTATCATTGGAATTACCATTATTTTCACATGATGTTGAATGATGGGGCCACTGTTTTCGCACCAGATGACGGGCATAAAAGGAATCGGTTGCAGCTTTATAGGATGGTGTTGAATATGCCATTAATTCTTCATACTTATCGATCGTATCTTTAATACCGGCCGGCAATCGAGAGACCAATAATTTTGCATCAGCGATCCAGTCGTGTGTGCTGATCATTGGGCTGGAAAATATAACTGATTGAATACCTGTTGGCTTATTTGTGATTAAATATTCGATTAAGAATGTACTTCCACATGAATGACCCAATATGTGTAATTTTTTTAATTTTAAAGCAGTTCTCAGGTAATCGATTTCGTTTGCAAAGCGTTCCTTTTTCCATAGCATCGTATCGATTGGTCTCTCGGAATTGCCTGACCCCAATTGATCATAAAAGATGATGGGTCTATCCGTAGCTAAAAGTGATAATCCCGGCATTATCGCACAACTTCTACCTCCCGGTCCGCCATGCAGTATTAATAAAGGCACACCTTTTTTTTCTTTACCAACGATTTTATACCAAATATGGCCACCCTCAACAAGAACGTAGCCCTCGTCTTTAATTTCTTGTTTACAAGAATAGGACCCTGTGGAGAACAAAATACCCATGGTAAAAAACAGCAAATTGATTTCTCTCATTATTAACTTGTTTATAGTTGGCGTCTAAATTGCATGCGAAGGGGAGAACTATATTGCGAGCGAGGGTTGCACGGCATGATGTACTTCATGTATTCTTGGCGGTTAAATATAAGTTGTTTTTAAAGAAGGGAATCCCGGAAGTAAAAGTTTTTTATTCGTCCGCCGCGATGAAGGAATTAAGCTCAGTACACCAGACCTCCCGACGCATCCAAATTCAATATACTGTGATCTTTATGGGCGACAGATGGAGAAAGAAACAACTCGATAGACGAAGTTTATATTGTATGCCATGTTTCAGAATTAGTTTGCAAACAGTCCACAAAGAAGTCCTCCAACCAGTCCAAGTCCAAGAATGGGAGCATATTTTTTGGTTATAATAGCGTCCGGCAAACTTAAAACAAGTCCTATAATCGCACCTTTGAGCCAATTGGCAATAGGAAGTTCTGTATTGAAAATTAGAAATCCGATGGCAAATCTGCTAATAAAAGAAGCGGTCATTGCTTTTGTTTTGTCTTCAAATCTCATAGACAACATAGGAATTATGGATACGATCCCTAATAGGGTTCCCGCGATTAGGCCTTTGATTAAATTATTCATATACTCATTTTTTGAGTTCGTATGCTTGTTTGAGCCAAGTTAGTAATTCTTTGTCAATCTCTTTCGGAGATGACAGTTTGATGGTATGATGAAAGCGATTTGCAGATGCTTGTTCCACTTTTAAGACTCGGTCACTGGTCAATTTGTAATTCAGATGCACTTCAAGATGGATATAGCTTTGACGGGTATAGACCCCTGCAAACCCGAATCTGTTGACAAGATGAATACTCGTCTTTTTCGGCTCTATTTTTATGGGTCCGAATTTTTTAAGTTGAGCGATTAGTTTTTCGTATAGATCGCTTACGATGTGCTCTTTGTCTTTTAAATGGTCCAGTTCCGTATACTCAATGGTCTTAGTCATTTTTGAGTGATCGTATTTTGGTGTTGATGCAAGCGGTCTTAGACCTTTTTGCTGGTGAATATTAAAACTATAAATTTTGCGGCAACCAAATATAACAATTGCTCAAATTTTTTTACTGCCCTTTCTCTACAAATAAAATTTAGGGAAATAAAGCGAAACCTTGATACAGGATGGCTTGGAAAATAAAAGGGAATGATTTTTGTGCGAGGTTTCTATCGGTTACATATGTTCTATTTCGCCTTCATTTTATTTCCTTTTGCTTCGTGAGTTAGTTCTGCAAGTCCAAGAGCTTCCATTAATGGTGGAATGTACATTCCGACTCGTCCGCGAAGTCCTTTTTTAAGTCCGTACCAACCACCGACTGGATTGTTTTCTGAACGACCCCAGTATTCGACAGTTCCTTCTTTGGCTGGCTTTTGTTCGTCTGCGCTACCGAGTTCCATCCAATCACTGTGTTTTTTCAGCATTTTATGAAGGTCGTCAAGGATGGCTGGGTTGTAAAGTAATACTGTTTTACCAACCGTGCACACCAATACATCTTTGCCGTCTTTCTGGTCAATATGCATGGTGTATTCACTTGTCAAGGGGGGTGTTTTTAAAACCATCGGTTTGTCTTTAGTTCCTATTTTGTAAGCCATAATGAAATAGTTTATTTTGTTTTTGATATTAATTCTGCTTCTTTCTTTAAGTCATACGCAAATGACTCAAATGATTGGTCAAAGGGAGGAATCATTTTGGAATATAATGGAAACATCAGGCCGCCTATTTTTTCAGTCATTGAAAAAAGGCTTATTCCATCGCCCTTTTTTTGAATTAAATAAGTTCTGTTTCCTTGGCCATCACCCCAAACCAATTTTGCACCTGGATCAAATTCTTTTACTTTCAATTGGAAGGTTCGTTTTGCATCCAGGATTGATTTTAGTTTTATCTTTTGACCTAATGCGATCGTTCCTTCAATGGAGGTCACTGTTGAATTCTATATTGGATAGTCAGAGGCATTGGTAAGCAGTGCCCAAATAATGGCAGGGTCGGCTTGAATTTTAATACTGACAGAGGTTTCTCTGCTGAAAGTTTTCTTTACGGTTGTGGCTTTTCCGTTTTGAGCCATTATTGAATTTACCATCATTTCGATTCTTAAGATTGTTATTTAATGCTTCACTTTTGCTATATCTTTTTTTGACGATTGGTAAAAAAAAATGATAGGATTTATTCTTCTTTTTTTTCAAAATTCTCCATAATTTTCTTGTTGTATTCCAAATGGTGCAATTGTAATGCTGAGCCATTTGAAGAAAATGGGTCAATTTCCTTCATTAATTTTAATCGTAGGCCCAATAGATACTCCCTATCAGGGTCATCTGCTTTTTTAGCAAATTCGATCTTGTTTTTTTCTACTTCAAAATTTTGTTTCGGATTAAAAATTCCATTGAGTTCAGAACATTGGTGGCAAGTACCTTCTTTGTTTATCAACGCACACCGGCCCTCATAAATAGTTATCATTTTCGAGCGACCGGTATGCAAATAATATTTGACCATGGCTTCCGTAGTTTGTAGGATTTCCTTTATTTCAGCCACTCTGAAGTCGTAAATTTCTTTTAATAAAATGCAGATCTGTTGTTCTAATGGTAAGGATTTTGCAATACATGTCAGGCAAAAAACAATGTGTTCTTTTATTTCGAACTTTGCTTGAGTTGAGGTTTGCATTAAATTTGCAATTTCAGGAAAGTAGTCCGGGTTTGCCAATGCCTTTTCACGGCATATATCCGTCACGGTTTCGGGCCATCTTTTTTTTGCTCTCAAATTGTCTTTGGCTATATTCGAAGCGATCGTAAAAATCCAAGTTTTAACTGAGCTCTCTCCTCTGAAAGTGTCAATTTTTAGTGATGCTTTAATAAATGTGTCTTGTACAATGTCTTCGGTGTCTTCAATACTTGCCGTTATTCTCAGAATGTAAGATTTTAATTGAGGTCTTGCAAGTTCAAATTCTTGTGTAAAATTACTTATTGTCATCCTGTACTAGATCAATTGAATTATTAGTATTTCTGTGGTAGAATCAATATGTGTAACGTTTGCAGCTACCCCGACGGCCAGGTTTTTAGTATAAAATTTCATTCGGAGCTCAAACTTTAAGTTTGCACAGGTTTCAAAGAAACATGTAAGATGTCGAAATACCGTACTGGTTTGTGCATATTGAAAGCAATAGATGTCTTTTTTTAACAAATGAAACCAATAGAATCGCACACAGCAGGTTTTTATGGAAGGGTTCAGGACTGACAGAATCTCTGGCAAGCAAGCAGTAAATGATCGTATTCCATTTTTGCAATCCGGGTTAACGGGTCATTGAAAGTTTTGCAACTAAAGCAGCCGAAGCTGAATCGGAATACATACCGTATGCATTGACCACAAGACCTTTTATATTTTTCTGTTTTGAAGAAATAGCAAACAGGATACTTTCGTCATCCACATCAGACATTTCCTGGAAACGATGTACCTCATCGATTTCAAATTCATCAGGCCGGAGCTGTACATTGATTTCGGCACACTCAATGCAATCATGATGTATATTGAAATTGTGTGTATAACCTCTTTTGGTAAGGTCATTGATTGCTTCGGATAATGTGGTATGGGTTTTCATTACAAATAATTTAAACTTGATAAGTGGATGATAGCTGCATGGCCTCAGAATAGCAATTTATTTTTGATTTTTATTTGATTCTTGCCTGGTGAATGATTATTGAATCCACCTTCCTCCAATTCAAATATAATCAAAAGCTTACTCTAATTCACATTCATCTTACCATACGTTGCTTCCTGCAAAAGAATTCGTCCTTCATTCAAGTATTGAACTAATTTAAAAGTAGGGATAAAATCTTTGAAATGAATTCCCGATTCTTTGGTTCTTATAAGGAGTGAGATTCATTTCCCAAGGGTTATTGGAGACGGGGCAGCCTGCTTGATGGAGACAAACTTCTTTTCACCGGCCTAGTATGAGTATACATCGTCTCTTTTTAAACTTTGCAATTCTTTCAGAAATTCTAAAGCTTGCGTTACTCGATTCCCCGATGATTTTAAAATAAAATTTTTAACCCATTTTTTATCCAGGTTATAATAAGTTACAGATTTATAAAACCAAATGCCAATGGGTATTAATATGATGAAGGCGATTATTTCTGCTGTCCACCAATTCCCGTTTGATTTTGCAATTATATCAACATCGGCAAGGCCTTTAATATTAAAGTCTTTAATAATTTTCGAAATTATAACCGGATAAGTTAAAAATGAAGGAATAAATAAAATGGCTAGTTTCGCATAATTGACAAAATGCGTATTGAGCAGGACAAGTGAACTTTGGATGGTAGCCAAATCATGAGAGTAATCAATGTTTTTTATTAATTTGATTTGCTTAAAAGCATTCATGAAAGTCGTTATATAAAAAACCAGCAAAGCAATGGCCGAAAGGACGTAAGGAAATTCTGCCCTATTTTTTAATATAAAACCAGTCAATAGCATAATTGCGAATGAATGGAATATACACTCCATTACCCTTTGCCGGTACAGAGGCCTAAGTGTAGATCCTATTTTTTGGTTTTGAATGACCTCGACCTGTTGCTCATTGAGTTTTAGGCGTTTTTCTAATCGTACATCATTCGACTGCCATAATGTTTTGAATTCGTCTAATTCCATTTTTTTAATATTTTATTTATTTGAAAAATTAGTTCTTAATCTATCTTTAATTCGGTTGATTTTAGTAGCTACATTTGTTTCTGTAAATCCGGTGATCTCTGCTATTTCTTTATGCGATTTTTCATCCAGGTACAACAGGATGATGGCTTTGTCAATTTCTCTTAATTCATTTATAAAGCCTTGTAATAACTGGAGATTATTTTCAACGTCATTTTTAACTTCCGGATCGTCTT